>JALYGI010000156.1 GCA_030777185.1 Pseudomonadota bacterium | reverse complement strand
CCTTCGAGCGCATCGAAGGGCATGCCGGTCCATTCGCCGAAGTCGAGCTCGTCCATCCCTTCGGCGATCTCGACCTTCAGCTCGTGCTGCTCGGCGATCGCGCGCGCGGTGTAGTAAGCGCGCTCCCGCGGGCTCGAGTAGATTGCGGCGAGCGGCTCCACGCCGAGTAAATCCGCCACGATTTCAGCCTGTTCCAGACCTTCAGGGCTTAGCGCGATGTCTCGCCTGCGCCCGCTCAAGGTGCGTCCAAGCTCCACATGCGCGGCGTGGCGAATGAGGAGGATGGTGGCCGTCACTGAAGGATTGGTACTGACATGTAACGACCTCGTTTCTTCAAACCATCGGGAGGAGCGGCCGGTTCCAAATGCTTCCGATCGCCGAGCAGGCCGGATCGGCTGCGGAACAAAGAAGAAGAAGAAGCATTACCGGCCCTGAGACAGGAAGATGAAGATGATGCTTGAGCACGCTCATCGACGCTCGCGAAGTGCTGAATAACGAACGGGGGACGCATTGCCAGAAAATATCCTGATCACCGGCGGCGCCGGCTTCATCGGCCGCGCTGTTTGCAGGGAATTGCTGAAGCGGGGGCATCAGGTCCGAGTCCTCGACAGCCTCATCGAGCAGGTCCATGGCGACCGTGAACGCCCCGAAGACCTTCCTCAGGATGTCGAGCTGATCCGCGCCGACGTGCGCAATGGCGATGCCGTCGCCAAGGCGGTGAAGGGCGTCGACAGCGTCATCCATCTCGCCGCCGAAGTCGGCGTCGGCCAGTCCATGTACGCCGTCGAGCGCTATACGTCGGTGAACGATGTCGGCACCGCGGTGCTCTTCGAGAAGCTGATCGACGAGCCAGTCCGCCGCGTCGTCACCGCTTCATCGATGAGCATCTACGGCGAGGGGCTTTATGTCGATGCCGGCGGCGCGTTCGTGCAGACCGCGAAACGCCAGCCCCGCACCAGCGAGGATCAGAGCTGGGATCCGGTGGACGTGGAGGGGCGGCCGCTGACACCGGTGGCGACCCCCGAATGGAAGACGCCGGACCTCGCCTCCATCTACGCACTCAACAAATATGTGCAGGAGCGCACGACCATGATCATGGCCGGCGCCTACGGCATGGAAGCGGCCTGCCTCCGCCTGTTCAACGTCTACGGCCCAGGGCAGGCGCTTTCGAATCCTTACACGGGGGTGCTCGCCATCTTTGCCTCGCGCCTTCTGAACGGCCAGAAACCGATGATCTTCGAAGACGGCGAGCAGCGCCGGGACTTCGTCTATGTGGGCGATGTCGCCCGTGCCTTCGCGGACGCGCTGGAGCTTCCCGATGCGAATGGCGAAATCTTCAACATCGGATCCGGCAACGACCGATCGGTCACTGAGGTCGCGCAGGAGCTTGCCCGCGCGATGGGCAAGAACAGCATTGAGCCCGACATCGTCGGAAAGTCTCGCATCGGCGACATCCGCCACTGCTTCTGCGACGGCTCCAAAGCCGCCGAAAAGCTCGGCTTCCGAGCCACGCAGGATTTCGGCGAGGGGCTGGCGGAGCTTGCCGAATGGGTCGCGCAGCAGACCGCGGACGATCGCGTGGACCAAGCGCGGGCCGAACTCGAGGCGCGAGGGCTGGTCGCATGAGCGACGGCCCTTCTCCCGCGGATAGGCGGCCGGTTCTGATCACCGGCGGTGCCGGCTTCATCGGCTGCAACATCGCGAACCGCCTTGCCGAGGACGGGCACGAGATCCTGATCTACGACGCGCTGTCGCGGCCGGGGGTGGAGAAGAACCTTGCTTGGTTGAAAGAGCGACATCCGGGCCTCGTCGCCAACATCACGGCCGACATCCGTGACGAAGACGAGCTCGCCCGCGCTGCGCGCGAGGTCAAGGCGGTGTTCCACATGGCGGCGCAGGTGGCCGTCACCACCAGCCTTGCCGATCCACGCGAAGATTTCGAGATCAACATCCGCGGCACGTTGAACCTGCTCGATGCGCTGCGGCTGAAGGGCGATCGCACCCCGATCATCTTCGCTTCGACCAACAAGGTCTATGGCGACCTTGCCGACATCGACTTCCAACTCGAGGGGCAGCGCTACGTGCCCCAGGACCGCCCGGTCGCGAGCTATGGCATCGGCGAGACCCGGCCGCTCGATTTCCACACGCCCTACGGCTGCTCCAAGGGGGCGGCCGACCAATATGTGCTCGATTATGCGCGGAGCTTCGCGGTCCCGGCCGCGGTGATTCGGATGAGCTGCATCTACGGCGTCCGGCAGATGGGCACGGAAGACCAGGGCTGGGTCGCTCATTTCCTGATCCGCGCGCTCGAGGGGCAGCCGATTACGCTCTACGGCGACGGCTATCAGGTCCGCGACATCATGGATGTGCGCAATGCCGTCGAAGCTTACGTCCATGCTTGGCAGCGCATCGACCGGATCAGCGGCCGCGCCTTCAACCTGGGCGGCGGCCCGAACAATGCCGTGAGCCTGCGCGAGCTCATCGCCTATATGGGTGAATTGTTGGGACGTGAGGTCGATGTCCGGTTCGACGACTGGCGCGCCGGCGACCAGCGTTATTTCGTAGCCGACACACGCCGGATCCGGGAGGCGCTCGATCTGTCGCCCGCCGTTCCATGGCGCGAGGGCGTGGCCCTGCTCGCCGACTGGCTCCGCGAATCGCGCGGCCTTCAAGAAACGGCCGACGATAAGGCGGTCGCTTGATGCGCGAGCGGCTGAAGATTCTCGTCACCACGGACGCGGTTGGGGGAGTTTGGCAGTACAGCATCGATCTGGCGCGCGGGCTATGCGAGCTGAACATCGAAACCATGCTGGCGGTGATGGGGCCGTGTCCAACCGAGGAGCAGCTTGCCTCGGCAGGCGGCGTGCCGCACCTCGAGATCATTGACACCGGGCTCCCGCTGGACTGGCTGGCAGAAGATGCCGCGGGGTTGCGGAAGGCAGCGTCCGAGATCGCGACGCTCGCCGGCGAAACCGGCGCCGATATCATCCAGCTCAACACGCCCGCGCTTGCCTCGCTCGCCGATTTTCCCGCACCGGTCGTGGCGGTTCAGCATAGCTGCGTCGGCACCTGGTGGGACGTCGTTCGTGGAACCGAGCTCCCGGACGACTTCGCCTGGCGCACCGAGCTGGTTGCGCGCGGCCTTGCCGCAGCCGATGCCGTGGTGACGCCGACCGCGGCGTTCGCCGAGATGACGCGGCGCCGTTATGACCTCGCTCGCCCGCCCCGCATGGTTCACAACGGTCGGACGCCGCTCACACTTCCCAAAGCCGCGCCGCACGACTTCGTTTTCACCGCAGGCCGCCTGTGGGACGAGGGAAAGAACGTTGTCACGATCGATCGTGCGGCCGGCGGGATCGGCGTTCCGGCGCATGCGGCAGGACCGGTCCAGGGGCCGAATGGCGTGACGGTGATGTTCGACAACCTTAATTGCCTCGGCAATCTCGGTGAGGAGAGCCTTGCCCGCTGGCTCGCCGCTAAGCCCGTGTTCGTTTCGGCTGCACTCTACGAACCTTTCGGCCTTTCCGTTCTCGAAGCCGCGGCGGCAGGGTGCCCGCTCGTCCTCTCTGACATCCCGACCTTTCGCGAATTGTGGAACGACGTCGCGATCTTCGTCCCAGCTCGCGACGAAGCCGCCTTCACAGCCGCCATCAACAGGGTGATCGGCGACGATTTCCAGCGTAGCTTGTTGGGAGCCGCCGCGAGGGAGAGGGCCGCGCGCTACACGCCCCAGGCGATGGCCTCGCAAATGGCAGCCATCTACCGAGGCCTGCTGCCAGCAAAGCAGCGGCCGGTGCTCGCCGCAAAAGCGGCCGCATGAGGCTCGTTTATTTCACTCACTCGCTGCAATCCTGCTGGAACCACGGCAACGCGCATTTTCTTCGCGGCGTGCTCCGCGAGTTGATTGTCCGCGGGATCGACGTCGCGGCCTACGAGCCGGAGAACGCCTGGAGCCTTCAGAACCTGCGCGGCGATCATGGCGCAGCGGGCCTGGAACCCTATCGTTCCGCCTATCCGGAGCTCAGCTCGCGGACCTTCGGGCCCGACACGAAGCTCGAGGCCCTTGTAGAGGGCGCCGACGCCGTCATCGTCCACGAGTGGAACGAGCCCGAGCTCGTGGCAGGGGTCGGCAAGCTTCGCGCGGAGGGCGGGCAGTTCACTCTGCTATTCCACGACACGCATCACCGCGCGGTCAGCGATCCGGAGGCGATCCGCGCTTTTGATCTCAGCGGCTATGACGGCGTCCTCGCCTTCGGCGAAACGCTCGCCGAAGTGTACAGAAAGTGGGGATGGGGGAACCGGGTATTCGTCTGGCACGAGGCGGCCGACGCGCGCCAGTTCCATCCGCCTGCGGAGGAAGGCGAGCGCGAAGGGCTCGTCTGGATCGGCAATTGGGGCGATGGCGAGCGCACGCAGGAGCTTGAACAGTTCCTCTTCCGGCCGGCGCGCGAGGCGAAGCTGCCGCTCGAAATCTACGGCGTCCGCTATCCCCCTGAGGCGCTGGCGCTGCTGAAGAGATACGGCGTGGCCTATCGCGGCTGGCTTCCGAACGCCAAGGCGCCGGAAGTCTTCGCGCGGCGAATCGCAACGGTGCACGTTCCGCGCCGCTTCTATTCGACCATCCTGCCCGGCATTCCGACGATAAGGGTCTTCGAAGCACTTGCCTGCGGCATCCCGCTCGTTTCCGCGCCATGGCAGGATTCGGAAGGGCTGTTCACCCCGGGCGAGGACTTTCTGACGGCGGAGGATGGCGAGGAGATGAGGCGTCAGCTCGCGCGGCTGAAGAAGGATCCCGAGCTTCGCCGCTCGCTCGCCGAACATGGGCTGGAGACGATCCGCGCCCGCCACACCTGCGGCCACCGCGCCGATGAACTTCTGGCCGTGGTGGAGCGCCTCGCCGCGCCCGAGGCCATGAGGAGCGTTGCATGAAGATCGCTTTTTACGGTTCAAGCCTGCTGTCGTCCTACTGGAACGGCGCGGCCACTTATTACCGGGGCCTCCTCCGGGATCTTGCCGGCCGTGGCTACGACATCACCTTCTATGAGCCCGACGCCTTCGATCGGCAGCAGCACAAGGACATGGACGCGCCCGAATGGGCTAAGTCCGTGGTCTATCCGGCAACGTTGGAGGCCCTGAACAACGTCCTCAGCGAAGCAAAGGCGGCCGACATCGTCGTCAAGGCAAGCGGCGTCGGGGTATTCGACACCGAACTCCTGGAAGGGATCGTCGCCCACAGCCGCCCTGACGCGACGCGTATTTTCTGGGACGTCGACGCCGCCGCCACCCTGGACGAAATGCGCGGCGACGAGAGCCATGTCGTCCGCCGTATCCTGCCTGCTCTCGACCTGGTGCTCACTTATGGCGGCGGGCCGCCCGTAATCGAGGCCTATGAAGGCTTCGGCGCCCGCCGCTGCGTGCCCGTCTACAATGCGCTCGATCCCACCACGCACCATCCGGTGGAGGCGGACCAGCGCTTCGCCTCCGATCTCGCCTTTCTCGGAAACCGCCTTCCCGACCGTGAAGCGCGGGTGGAGGAATTCTTTTTGAGGGCCGCGGCGATGCTGCCCGAACGCAAGTTCCTGATCGGCGGCAACGGCTGGGAGACGAAGGGCATGCCGGAGAATGTCCGGCATCTCGGCCACGTCTATACGCACCAGCATAACGCCTTTAACTGCACGCCATTGGCTGTGCTCAACGTCGCCCGCGACAGCATGGCCCATATCGGCTTCTCGCCCGCCACCCGCGTCTTCGAGGCGGCCGGCGCAGCGGCTTGCCTGATCACCGATGCGTGGGAGGGCATCGAGCTCTTCCTGACCCCCGACGAGGAAGTGCTCGTGGCGCGCGATGGGCAGGACGTTGCCGAGCATGTCCGGACGCTGACTGGCGAGCGGGCTCGGGAGATCGGGCAGGCCGCCCTCCGCCGCATCCTTGCCGAGCACACCTATGCCCACCGCGGTGAGCAGGTCGACGCCATCTGGAAGGAGGAGCGTGCCTTGACGAGGAGCGCCGCCTGATGGAACGGCCGATGCGCCTGGTGGTCCTTGGGCTCAGCCTTTCCTCTTCCTGGGGGAACGGCCATGCGACCACTTTCCGGGCGCTCCTCAAGGAGTTCGCCGCCCGCGGCCATGAGATCCTGTTCCTTGAACGGGACGTCCCCTGGTATGCGAGCCACCGCGACTGCCCCGATCCGGACTATTGCCGGCTCGAATTCTATTCGGATCTCCAGGATCTGGAAGGATGGCGGGCCGAGATCGCCAACGCCGATGCGGTGATCGTCGGCTCCTACGTTCCCGAAGGCGTGGCGGTGGGACGGCTGGTGCAGGAGACCGCCCAGGGCGTCACCGCTTTCTACGACATCGACACGCCGGTCACGCTCGCAAAGCTCGAGCGCGGCGACTTCGAATATCTCTCTCCCGAAATCATCCCCGGTTACAACGTCTATCTCTCCTTCACCGGTGGGCCGACCCTGGGCCGGATCGAGGCGCGCTACGGCTCCCCTGCGGCGCGGGCGCTTTATTGCTCGGTCGATCCCGCCGCTTATCCGCCGTTGGACGTGACGAAAAAGTGGGATCTGTCCTACCTCGGCACCTACAGCCCGGACCGGCAGCCGACGCTCGAAAAGCTGCTGATCGGGCCCGCACGGTGCATGCCGGATCGCCGCTTCGTCGTCGCCGGGCCCCAATATCCGGAGGATGTGGAGTGGCCCGCCAATGTCGAGCGGATCGAGCATCTGCCGCCGCGGGAGCATCCCTTATTCTACGCGGCGTCGCGCTTTACCTTGAACGTCACCCGGGCGGACATGATCGCCGCGGGCTGGTCGCCCTCGGTCAGGCTGTTCGAAGCGGCGGCCTGCGCGGTGCCGGTGATCTCCGACAAATGGGACGGGCTAGACGCCTTGTTCGCTCCCGGTTTCGAGATCTTCCTTGCCGACAGCAGCGAGCAGGTCGTCGAGCTGCTCAACGGCTGTTCGGAGGCGGAGGCGGCGGCGATGGGACGGGCTGCGCGCGAGCGCGTGATGAACGGCCACAGCGCACGCGATCGCGCGGCCGAGCTCGAGCATTATCTTCGCGAGGCGATGAAAGCCGCCGCGCCTCAACTGGTGAACGCATGACCGGAGGGAATGCCGATCGTTCCGCAACTGAACCAAATGGTTTCGGGCGAGTTACGCCAGGAACAAAGAAGTCATAGAAGAAGCTAGGGAGCCGCCTTGTGAAGAATGGAAATACCAAAACTGCATTGGTGGCGGGCGGCGCCGGCTTCATCGGATCGCATCTGATCGACGCACTGCTGGCGGAGGGAGCGACGGTCGTCTGCCTTGACAATTATCTTACCGGCCGCAGCTGCAACCTTGCCCATCTCGAGAAGGAGAGCCGTTTCGACCTCGTCGAGGCGGACGTGATCGAAAAGCTTCCTTCAAAGGTTCGGCTCGCCCGCACCAAGTTCACCCACGTTTACAATCTCGCCTGCGCCGCCTCGCCGCCGCACTATCAGGCGGATCCGGAGCATACGATGCTCACCTGCGTGCTCGGCACGCGCAACCTGCTGAGGCTTGCCGAGGATATGCAGGCGCGTTTCCTGCTCACCTCCACGAGCGAGGTTTATGGCGATCCGGAAGTGCATCCGCAGACCGAAGCCTATCGCGGCTGGGTGAACTGCACCGGGCCGCGTGCCTGCTATGATGAAGGCAAGCGCGCGGCGGAATCGCTTACCTTCGACTTCGCCCGGTTGGGCCGGGTCGACGTGCGGGTGGCGCGGATCTTCAACACCTATGGCCCGCGCATGCGGTCCGATGATGGCCGCGTCGTCTCGAACGTCATCTGTCAGGCGCTCGCCGGCGAGGACATTACCGTCTATGGCGACGGCTCGCAGACCCGCAGCTTCTGCTACGCGAGCGATCTCGTCGACGGGCTGATGCGCCTGATGGACAGCGATCCCTCGCCCGGCGCGCCGGTCAATCTCGGAAATCCGGTTGAGCTCACCGTCAACGACCTCGTCGAACGAGTGACAACGATGACCGGATCACGCTCGAAGGTCATCAACCTGCCGCTGCCGGTGGACGATCCGCGCCGCCGCCGGCCCGACATCGGCCGGGCCAAGGCAATCCTCGGATGGGAGCCGAAGGTGGGCCTGCAGGAGGGACTGGAAGCAACGGTGGAGTGGTTCTCCGACGAGCGGCACCGTGCCGCTTCCTTCACCGGCCCGGTCGGCAGCGGGGTCGCCCGGAGCGACCTGATCGCCGCGGAATAGGGCTCGGGCTGGAGGTTCAGTTCGCTGCGAACAGTTTCGCCGGGTCCCGCATCGCCTTGATTTCAATGGCGTTGCCGGAAGGATCGAAGAAGAACATCGTCGCCTGCTCGCCCGGCTGGCCTTCGAACCTGATCGTTGGCTCCATCGCGAAGCGCGTTCCCGCGGCGGTAAGCCGATCGGCGAGCGATCGCCACTCGTCCATCGGCAGCACCGCTCCGAAATGCGGAACTGGCACGTCATGCCCGTCCACTTCGTTGCTGTGCTTGCGCGGCTGCATCCCATCGGCGAGGTGCGCGACGATCTGATGCCCGTAAAAGTCGAAGTCGATCCACTGTGCGTCGCTCCGCCCCTCCGGGCAGCCGAGCAGCTCGCCGTAAAAAGCGCGTGCGGCGTCGAGGTCATGGACAGGAAAGGCGAGGTGGAACGGCGGCATGGTCATACCCGGCCTCTAGAGCACTTCCCGAAAAAGTGGGAACCATTTAGTTAGGTCGCCATGCCCCCCGGGCATGGCTGCGCAGTCCGGGGGACTGCGCACCTACTCAATTC
>JALYGI010000155.1 GCA_030777185.1 Pseudomonadota bacterium | reverse complement strand
GCCTCGAACACCAGCTTCCTCGATATCGACGAGATGGCGGCCGAGACCCGCCGGCCGGAAAGCGTCATCGGCCTTCATTTCTTCTCGCCCGCGAACGTCATGCGGCTGCTGGAGATCGTCCGCGGCGCCAGCACCTCGCCGAGCGTGCTCGCCACCTCCATGGACCTGTCGAAGAAGATCGGGAAGATCGCCGTGGTTGCCCGCGTCTGCCCCGGCTTCATCGGCAACCGCATGCTCGCGCCTCGCCAGCGCGCGGCACAGAAGTTGATCCTCGAAGGGGCAAAGCCCTGGGATGTGGACCGGGTCCTCACCAGCTTCGGATTTCCGATGGGCCCGTTCCAGATGTCCGACCTAGCCGGCCTCGACCTCGGCTGGAGCCCCGAGCTATCGAAAGGCGAGACCATCCGCGACGTCCTTTGCGAGCGCGACCGCCGCGGCCAGAAGACCGGGAAGGGCTATTACGACTATGACGAGCAGCGCCGCCCCTCTCCGTCGCCGGAAGTGGAGCAGATCATTGCCGAGTTCGCAAAGAAAGCAGGCCTTGAGCAGCGCCAGATCGGGGACCAGGAGGTCCTGGACCGGCTGCTTTTGCCGATGGTGAACGAAGGCGCGAAGATTCTCGAAGAGGGCATCGCGCAGCGTCCGTCCGATGTGGATGTGGTCTGGCTGAATGGATATGGCTGGCCCGCCCGGACCGGCGGGCCGATGTTCTGGGCCGACACGATCGGTCTCGACACGGTCGTCGAGCGGCTCGAGCGGTTCAGCGCGGGTTCGGAGATCAGCGCGCTTCTTAGGGAGAAAGCGACGTCAGGTGGAAGGTTTACGCAATGACTCCTCCAGCAGGAACAGTGGCCGCCGCGGTGCAGCCGGCAAGGTCATCGGTCAGAATGGTGATGTGGACTTTGCTCGTCGTCTACACGCTCAACTTCCTCGACCGTCAGATCGTCAACATCCTGGCTGAACCGATCAAGCGCGACCTCGGTCTTTCCGACACTCAGATCGGGCTGATGACAGGGCTTGCTTTCGCGCTCCTTTACACCGTCCTCGGGATTCCGATCGCCCGCTATGCCGACAACCCGAAAACCAGCCGGACCGGCCTCATTTCCGTGTCGCTTGCATTCTGGTCGGGCATGACCGCCTTGTGCGGGGTGGCGCAGAATTTCGGGCAGCTGCTGCTCGCCCGGGTCGGCGTCGGCGTCGGCGAAGCAGGCTGCACGCCGGCGGCGCACTCGCTGATTTCCGACACCGTGCCCCCCAGCAAACGATCCTCTGCAATCGCCTTTTATGGCCTCGGCATACCGATCGGCAGTCTGCTCGGGATGGCGATCGGGGGCGTGCTTGCAGACGCGTTCGGCTGGCGCATGGCCTTTCTCGTGGTGGGTATCCCGGGAGTGGTGATGGCGCTGATCCTGCCGCTGCTGATCAAGGAGCCCCGCAAATCGGCCTCGCCGTCGGCTCAAGCCGCCGCTGCGAACCGCCTCCCGGCGCGCGAGGCGTTCAGGGAGATTGCCCGTTCGGCTGCCTTCATTCAGCTCCTTCTCGGCGCCTCGTTGGTCGCCTTTCTGTCTTACGGCAAAACCGTGTGGGCAGCGATCTTCTTCATCCGCACCCACGGGCTGAGCCCCGGCGAGACTGGCCTGTGGCTGGGCATCTCCGTCGGACTTGCCGCAATGGCAGGGACCTGGGTCGGCGGCTTTCTTGCCGATCGCTTCGGCGGAAAGGACCCGCGTCACCTCGTCACCGCGCCGGCCCTCGGGCTGATTGCCGGCGCGCCCATTCTGTTTTTCGGCTATTCTGCCGAGGATTGGCGGCTGGGGCTGTTCCTGATCGTCACCGCGACCTTGCTCAACAGCTTCTATTACGGCCCGACCTATGCCTGCGTGCAGGCGCTGGTCCGTCCGCAGGCGCGGGCGATGGCGACAGCCGTCATGCTGTTCGCGCAGAACCTTATCGGCCTCGGCTTGGGCCCGCTCTTTTTCGGAATGCTGTCCGACGCCTTCCAGCCGATGGCCGGGAGCGAAAGCGTGCGCTGGGTGCTGTTCGGCGCCGCCTGGCTCGGGCTCGTTCCGGCCTTTTTCTTCTGGCGAGCGAGAAATCCCCTTCGCCGCGAGCTCCTGGACAAGGCATAGGGATGCCGGGGTCATCGGCTCGCTCCGCCTGTTTCAAACGATGAAACGGTCCCAAGTCCCGTAACGACACTTTACTCCACCGCGCCTGATGCTGAGCAGGATAAGGGCGCCGCCGCACAGCATGTTTGCAATGAGGTGCATCGTGCTCGCATCCTCGAGGAACGGGGTAACGCATAGGGCGATGCCCAAGGGGATGAGGAAGAAGCGCACGGCCCTCGCGACCTCGGCGGCAGCCAGGGAGATGATGGTGAGCGCGAGTGAACCGATCAGGTGGTCCCAATTGGCCATGGAGGGATCGGCGCCGAAGGTGAGGCGGGTGAACAGGAGCGAAAGGGCGATTGCGGCTGCGACGGCCAAATTCCATGGCAGGTTCACGCCCCCGGAGAACATGTCGGTGAGGATTGCCC
>JALYGI010000154.1 GCA_030777185.1 Pseudomonadota bacterium | reverse complement strand
CCGTTCACCGCCGTGGAAACCGGTGCTGGAGCATCGCCAGTCTGAGGCACCGCCTCTTGCGCCGATGCCGGCAGCGGCATCGCCAGCCCGATCATCGATGCACAGCCGAGCAGCGCGGCGAACCGACGTCCCGCCCGACGAACCTGCACAGAAGCAACACGATCTTTATCTGGCATCGAACGCCCCTTTGACGGCGGCACAGGTGCAAAGGACATGCCAGGCCCCGCCAATGGACCTGTCCTCGGGGCGGAGGGGCGCTCTGGGGGGCAGCGCTGTCCATTTTTGAACAATGATGCACGGGAGCGGACACACACGAGGTACTCAGGAGAACAAGCGGATTGCAGATGAAGCCGCCGATGCTCCGGCGGTCCGCCGGGCGCCGCTCCGGGCACGAATGTCCACTTCGGGTGGAAAGCGGACATTGCCGCGATACGGCTCCGGCGTCTGCTAAGCGCCAATGCCGGACGTTCGAAGCCGCTTCGGCGGAGCCCGAAAACAGACATTCGAACAGCGTCGACGGCTGAACTCGGCAGACCTCTCACGCGTGGATCAGCGCCAGCGCTCCGCCGGCTTCTTGATGTAGTGTCGCCAGACGTAGCCCCACGGAATGATGAGCCCGAATAGGATCGGCCCATTGCCGATCGCTATCAGATCGTCGTTCAATCGCGGCGACCCGATCCCAGCCAGCCACTGCGGCAGGCCGAAGGCAAGCACCCACAAGGTTTTCCAAATGAATTCGAAGAGGAAGATCGGGAGCATCTGCAGCGGGTAGCGGAGCCCGATAGTTCCCATCACCCAGAGGCCGCCGAACATACTGTCGATCATGCCGCGCGCCATCGGATCGGGGGCAATCAGCGGCGGCAGGGCCATGAACAGGCCGGCGACGGCCCAAAGGAGATAATTAGCCCGCAGGAGGTAAAGCCGAAACAAGGACACTTCACGGTCGGCCATTTCGCTCGTGCCCGGTAAAGCCGAAGCAGCAGTCGAACCCAAGTCAAATTTCCCTTTGAGAGCCGGGAAATGCATCAGCGTCAGAGGCCCGACGGGCGAAGAGCGACAGAACCATTCCGAAGCAGAGGAGCGCGAGGAGACCAGCACTGATAAAAGAGCCTGGGGTCTCGCTTGCGCGTTCGATATCGTAGGACTGGATGAGCAGTTTGCGGCCGATCTGATCCAGCACCAGGAGCAGATAGACGAAGGGCACCATCGCCCGGTAACGGGCCAGCGCAGCCATTCCGAGCAGGGCCAGCATGAGCTGGCCGACCGCGACCACGGCAAACAGCATGAGCACGGCCCTCGCTCCGTCGCCGCCATAGCTTCCGAGGCGGAAGCCGTCGGCCCCGGCCGCGACGGAGGCGGTGTTGAAGATCGAGTTCACGCTCATCATCAGCTTCAGCGCGAGGAAGAGGCCGAGCAGCCACAGCGCCAACCTGTGGCCCTGAAAGCGATTGTCGAACTGCTGGGGGAACAGGCGCCTGAGCACGGTCATTCTGCCGCCTCCATCGCCGCGGGGGTCGGTTCGGCGGGCGCGGCGCGGCGGAGCGACAGCCGGCGGATGCTCTTCCCGAACCGGAGCCGCACGAGCCAGTAGGACATCACGGCGAAAGGAGCGAAGCCCAGCACGTACAGGATAAGCGACCCGCGAAGCGCCTTCGGCATCACGTCCTGCTGGCCGATGAAGAAGGATCCAGTCGCGATGAAGAAAGCGAAGCACATCCGCCACAGATGACGCGAGAGACGCTGCGCCGACGTCAGTTTTCGACGAAGGATCGCCTTGAGGTCGAGCAGGCCGGCGAGCAAACATATCGCGGCGAAAGCGAACAATGGACCCGAGCCCGCCGGCGTCGTGCCTCCCGTCAGCACATGCCACACAGTGGCCGCGGCACCCCCTAGCGCTACGGCGCAGGCGGCGATCTCGAACTTCCCCGTGGTGCCGTCGCGTCGACGTGCCGCCACCCAGGAGGTCGCCACGAAATAACAGGTGAGGACGCCGCCCAGCCCCAGGTCCTGGTCCTCCTGCAGCCGTGCTAGGATCGTAGC
>JALYGI010000153.1 GCA_030777185.1 Pseudomonadota bacterium | reverse complement strand
GAGCTGGACCGAGCCTGCGATCTGCTCTTCTCTTCGTCTCCCGGTCCGATTCGACAAGCCCTGGAAGGCCTTGTCTCCGGCGTGGACGTCATCGTCCAGGGCGAAGCGGGACGCCGCAAGCACTTGCTGGTGGCCGACATGGATTCGACCATGATCACGATCGAATGCATCGACGAGCTCGCCGATTATGCCGGCCGCAAGGCGGAGGTGGCCGAGGTCACCGAACGGGCGATGCGCGGGGAGCTTGCCTTCGCCGAGGCGCTTCGCGAACGGGTGGCGGTGCTGAAGGACTTGGACGAGGCCGTGATCGACCGCTGCCATTCGGAGCGCGTGCGGATCATGCCCGGCGCCCAGGCCCTCGTCCGGACCATGCGAGCCGGTGGCGCCGAGTGCATCCTCGTTTCGGGCGGCTTTACCGTTTTCGCCGACCGGGTGGCGAAGACGATTGGCTTTTCACGTGCGATTTCGAACCTGCTCGGGATCGAGGGGGGGCGGCTTACCGGCACGGTCGCCGAGCCGATCGTCGGCGCCGACCGGAAGCGAGAGGTCTTGCTCGATGCAGCGGCCGAATCTGATCTCGATCTCGCCCAAACGCTGGCAGTGGGTGATGGCGCGAACGACATCCCAATGATCGAGGCCGCGGGGCTCGGTGTGGCGTATCGCGCCAAACCAAAGGTCGCGGCCGCGGCTGCGGCACGGATCGACCATTGCGATTTGTCCGCCCTGCTCTACGCGCAGGGCTATCCTAAACGGGAATGGGTGACGGATTAAACCGCCGGACGGCTCATGTCCGACGTGATTGCGGCCAGCGCGAACGCCACCGAATGCTCCGAGCAGACAAAGCTGACCGCGATGCCGTCCTCGGCGGTCGCCTGGACGATGGCGGCAATCGCGCCGGCCTCGGGATGATGGAGTTCGATCTGGGTGCCGACGGCCGGGCGGGCGCTGGTTTCCAGAAAGGCGCCGGTGGCGGAGATCTCGCGAAGGCCGGCCGGTGCGGGGGCATCGCAGATCAGCACGCACATCCGCCGCCTGCGCCAGCGTGATGCCATTGTTGATGCGCTGTCGAACCTCCGCCGTGCCTTCATCTGCCGCTCCCTAGAGCATTTCAAGGACGAACCCTCGAAGGCTTAAGGATAAGCGGCAGCAACGAAAAAACGGTTAAGGGGAGCCGGAAAACCCGTTCAAGGCGCGACGGGAAAGCAGGCCTGCCCCGCGGCCTTGGCCTGGGCGCAGACCTTGTCGGCCGCGGCGCGGCTGCCGAGCGGGCCGACCCGAAGCCGGGTGAAGGCGCCGGCTTTCTCATAGGAGGGCTGAAGGCCGGCAAGGCCGCCGATCCTCCGGCTGAGAGCCGCCCATTGCGCTGCCGCCGCTGCCGGGCTGCCATAAGCACCGAGCTGCGCCCGCCATCCCCCGCCGGCTGCAGGACGGGCCGCACGGGCCGGGGCCCTGGCAGCAGCCGGAGCGGTTCCGGGCGCGGTCGCGACCGCGGTAGCCGCCGGTCTCCTCGGAGGGATTTCAGACGGCGTGACGGCTGGAGCGCGGCCCGCGACCCGCGGAGCGGCGCGGCCGGCAGGCTCTGCCGCGGGGACCGTCACGAGGCCGGCCAGGGCAGGAGCATCCTGCATCTGGCGCGCAAGCGCGATCCCCTTCTGGCGATCGGCAGCCGGGATGAACTTCTCCATCTGCTCGAGGCTCTTGGCCGCTGGCGGCAGGCCCTTCGAGGCCGCACGCGTCATCAGCGCATAAGCGCGCGGGAAATCGCGAGGAACGATGTCGCCATTGGTGAGCTCGACGCCAAGCACATATTGGGCGCGGGGATCGCCGCGTCCGGCAGCCTTGCGGATCCACGGCATGGCTTCGGCGCGTTTGCCGGATTCATAAAGCAAAAGGCCGAGATTGCCCTGCGCCATCTCATGGCCTTGCGCGGCGGCCTTCTGGAACCAGCTTTGCGCGATCCTGAGGTCGACCGGGACACCGCGCCCCAGCCGATAGGCCTGGCCCATATTGAACTGGGCGTCTTGATCGCCCTTTTCAGCAAGCGGACGCCATTGCTTGACGGCGCCGGCGAAGTCGCCGCGCTGCCAGGCCGCCACTCCCGCTTCCACGACCGCTCTCGGATCCTGAAGGAAAGCCGATGCCGGAGCTGCGACAGTGGCTGCCAACATCCCCGCTCCCGCGATGATCATGTACCGAGCCGAAACCTTCATATTCCCTCCCTGGGGCTCAATCGCTTTGCCGGCCAATCTTAGTGTCCGACGGTTAATGCGCTCTTAGCACCTTTTTTTCGGCGGCCGCCATCGACGCTCCAGGACTGTCCCAAAGTTAACCAGATTTTAGCAGCCTGGGGTGCATCCAGCCGCAAAGGTAGAGTGAGCCGAGGGGAAATCATGCGCGTTTTGGCACTGTCGTCTCAGAAGGGTGGTTCCGGCAAGACGACCCTGTCCGGCCATTTGGCCGTCCAGGCGCAGCTTGCCGGGGCAGGTCCCGTCTGTCTCATCGACATCGATCCCCAAGGCTCGCTGGCCGATTGGTGGAACGAGCGCGAGGCGGAAATGCCGGCTTTCGCGCAGACCACCGTTGCACGGCTCGCCGCCGACCTCGAGGTGCTGCGCCAGCAGGGCTTCAAGCTCGCCGTGATCGACACGCCGCCTGCGATCACCATGGCGATCCAGAGCGTCATCCAGGTCGCAGAGCTGATCGTCATCCCGACCCGCCCGAGCCCGCACGACCTTCGCGCCGTCGGCGCCACGGTCGACCTTTGCGAGCGCGCGGGAAAGCCGCTTATCTTCGTCGTCAACGCGGCGACGCCCAAGGCCAAGATCACTTATGAAGCCGCGGTCGCGCTTTCACAGCACGGTACCGTCGCTCCCGTCACCATCCACCACCGTACCGATTTCGCCGCATCGATGATCGACGGCCGCACGGTCATGGAAGTGGATCCGAACGGCAAGTCCGCCAAGGAGGTCGTGGAGCTCTGGGATTATATCTCGGACCGCCTCGAAAAGAATTTCCGCCGCACCGTCTTC
The DNA here is from genome assembly GCA_030777185.1 of Pseudomonadota bacterium. GTDB lineage: Bacteria > Pseudomonadota > Alphaproteobacteria > Sphingomonadales > Sphingomonadaceae > Allosphingosinicella. Next base: position 4,848 of record JALYGI010000153.1, on the reverse strand, counting down.
GCCGCTCCCGGCGCCCCGGCGCTTCATTCCTCCGCGCCGCGTCCCGCCGGCGGCTTCGGCCGCCGCGTGGTCGGCCAGTAAGCGGAGGACGGACAGATGGCTGAACCTAAGCCTTTCGCTTCCCTTTCTTCCGGTCTGCTGGCGCGCAAGGGCGCCGCCAAGCCGGCCATGCGCCCGCAGGGCTTCGGCCAGATGGGCATGGGCCTGGAAGATCTCGGCTGGAACGACATGGGGCATTCGCACCAGGCGCCGACGAACTCCTACGAGCCGCACGAACCGGCAGCGTTGCCGGAGCATGTGCCGAGCTCGATCTCGGCTTTGACTCCGGCGCCTCGCCAATCTCCGCAGCCGCGGGCAGCGGAGGACGAGGTTCCGCCGCAGCCAGCCACTGAACCGGCGCCGCCGCCGGTCATCGAACAGCAGCGCGCCGTAGAGGCTGCCTTCGCCGAGCCCGAGCAGCACCACGCTCCGGAGCCGCCGGAGGCCCCTCGTTCCGAGCGCCCACAACAGGCTCGTGTTTCGCGGCCGCGGACGCCGGCGGGGCGTCAGCGCAGCGCGCCGGGCGATAAGGCAAAGGCCGCATTCACGCTGCGGCTCGATCCCGATCGGCACCTCAAGCTTCGGCTGGCCTGCGCGGTCACGCACCGCTCGGCGCAGCAGATCGTCACCGAGGCGCTGGACGAATTCCTGGGGTCGATCCCTGGGATCGACGCGATCGCAAGCCAGGTCCCGGGCCCATCGGCCAAAGCAAATTAAAAGGCGGAGTGAGCAAATGAAAAGCAGTCTCGTGCTCAGAGTAGCGGCCTCGACCGCGGTCATCGGCGTCACCATGGTGAGCTGCAAGCCGGCGGCAGTTCGTCCCGCCTCCGCTTCGGCCGTGGCGCCGAAGAGCGAGGCCGGTGCGGCCAAGCTATACGCCCAGGTTCAGGCCCAGGTGCAGCAGGGGGACCTCGCCGAGGCGCTGACGCTTGCCGAGCGCATGGTGGAGCTTGCGCCGCGGGACACCGGCTATCGCATGCTGCTCGCCGACCTGTACCTCAAGAATGGCCGCTTCGTGTCGGCCGAAGCCGCATTTAGCGACGTGCTGGTTCTCGATCCGGCGAACAGCCGCGCCGGCCTCACCCGCGCGCTGACCATGATCGGCCAGGGGAAAAATGGCGAGGCGATGATCGAACTCGATCGGCTCACCGCGACGGCCTCGCCGGCCGATGTCGGTCTTGCCTTTGCGCTTGCGGGTCAGCCGCAGCGGGCTATCGAGATGCTCGAGCCTGCCGCCCGTGCGCCGGATGCCAATGGCCGTATCCGTCAGAACCTCGCGCTCGCTTATGCGCTGTCGGGCGATTGGCAGAAGGCCCGGATCGTTGCCGCGCAGGATCTTTCGCCGGCCGAACTTGGCAGGCGCCTTCAGCATTGGGCTTCGCTCACCAATCCGGCTGCTCCCTTCACCCAGGTGGCGGCGGTGCTTGGTGTGAGCCCCGTCGAAGATGCCGGCCAGCCGACGCGCCTGGCGCTCGCGCCCGCCGCTCCGCAGCAGGCTTATGCCGAGACGGAGATCCCGGCCCCGGCTGATGCCGCCCCCGTCCAGATGGCGGCCGCGGCACCGGTCGCGGTCGGCGGCCCTGTTGAAACCATCTCGGAGATCAAGACCGAGGCTTATGCCTACCAGCCGCCGGAGCATGCGGATGCATTCTCCGCACCGATCGAAAGCGCCTCGGCCGAAGTGCCGGTTGCGGCCGCTCCCGCCGAAGCCACCCGATTTGCCGCCGCCGTGAACTCGCTCGTCGAGTCGCCGGTGCAGGCCCAGCGGCCTGTCGCTCCGGTCGCGAAGGCGCCTTTGCTCGCCTTCACGCCGATCAAGGCGGCCGCCAAGCCGCGCGTCAAGGGCACCGGCCGTTACGTCGTCCAGATCGGCGCCTACCGCAACGCGCGGCAGGTCGAGCAGGCTTGGGCCCGCGCCCATCGCCATTATGGTTTCGGCGACAATCAGCCGCTCAGCACGACTGTGAGCATCCCCGGCAAGGGCATTTTCCATCGTCTCGCGGTGGCAGGCTTCGAGAAGCCGATGGACGCCGCGCAGCTTTGCCAGTCGATCCGCGTCAAGGGCGGCGCCTGCTTCGTCCGTGCGACGGCGGGCGATGCTCCGGTTCGCTGGGCTTCGCGCTACGCCGGCCGCGCCTGAAGCCGAACACATCTATTTCGGGAGGGGGCGGCTAGGCGACTGGCCGCCCTTTTTCATTGCTCGCGGCGCGCCCGGGTAAGGATGTCGAGCACGGCCATTCGCACCGCAACTCCCATTTCGACCTGTTCAAGGATAGCCGAGCGCCCTGGATCGTCCGCAAGCTCGCCATCGATCTCGACGCTGCGGTTCATCGGCCCAGGATGCATGACTATGGCATCCGGCGCGGCAAGCTTCAGCCGCTCGCGCGTGAGGCCGTAGAGGCTGTGAAAACCCCCCAGCTCGTTTGAAAGCGCCGCCTCCATCCGCTCGCGCTGGATGCGAAGCATCATGACGACGTCGGCGCCCCTGATTCCCTCGTCCATGTTGGTGAAGGACGGAATATCGGGGAGGTCCGCACGTCCGAGCAGGGCTTCCGGACCCACCGCCCGCACGTCTGCGCCGAGGAGCCTGAGGCAGCGAAGGTTCGATCCCGCTACCCGGCTGTGCCGGATGTCGCCGCAGATCGCGATCTTCAGCCCTTCAATGCGCCCCTTGCGCCTCCGGATGGTGAGCGCATCGAGCAGGGCCTGGGTCGGGTGCTCGTTCTGGCCATCGCCGGCGTTGACGACCGGACAGTCCATCACCGCCGCAACGTCGGCCGCCGCGCCGTTCGCCTCGTGGCGGATCACCATGATGTCCGGACGCATGGCGTTCAGCGTGCGCGCCGTGTCGACCAGGCTTTCGCCTTTCTTCACGCTCGACGCGGCGACGTGGAAATTGGAGACCTGAGCCCCGAGCCGCTTGCCCGCAATCTCGAACGAGAAGAGCGTCCGCGTCGAATTTTCGAAGAAGGCGTTGATTTGGGTGAGACCGGCGAGCCGCTGGTCCTGCTTCCGGACTGCGCGATTGAAGGCGATCCACTGCTCGGCTTCATCAAGAACGAAGCGGATGTCGGCGGTCGAAAGGCCGTGAATGCCGAGCAGGTGGCGGGGCAGGGGCATGGCGGCTCGCTTAACCGCGCCTCCCCGGGCTCACAAGGTCCCAGGCCTAAGCGTCGACGAAGGGCCTAGAACCAGCCGAGCTGGAACATGGTGGCTCCCAGGGCGAAGCCGCCGAGAACCAGCAGCAGGGGTGAGGGATCACGACGGGTACTCAACATCTTGAAGGCTCCTCTCGGAAGAAGCCCAAGGTAGCGACGATCGGAGGTTGCGGAAGGTCACGTTGATGAACTCGGGTGTTGCTCCGTCAGCAACACCGGCGGTCACCCCATGGTCAGCGCGTCGATCGCGCCCTGGAGGATGTAGGCGGCAGCCATCTTGTCGACGAGTTCCGCGCGCCGGGCCCGGCTGGCGTCTGCATCGAGAAGGGTTCGTGTTACCGCCTGTGTCGACCAGCGCTCGTCCCAGAGGAGGATCGGCAGGCCGAGCGGCTCCAGGTTGCGGGCGAAGGCGCGGGTCGACTGGGTGCGCGGGCTCTCGCTGCCGTCTAGGTTCAGGGGGAGCCCGACGACGAACCCGGCAACGCGTTGCGCCGCAGCGACCTCTTTCAGCCGTTCGAGGTCGGCGGAGAATTTCGTGCGCTTGATAAGCTCGGCCGGGGTGGCGATGGTCCAGCCGGCATCGCACAGTGCCGCTCCGATCGTTTTGGTGCCGACGTCCAGCCCCATCAGCCGTCCCCCCATCGGCAGGGCCTCGCGAAACTCGGCTGCGCTGGCCGTGATCATCGCTCGAGATGCGCTTTCAGGCGGGCCACGGCATCGGCCCGGATGTTCGCCCAGAAGAGGGCATAATCGAACACATGATAGTTATTTCCAGGCAGAACGTAGGGCGGAAGATCCGGGAGCTGCTCTTCGTCTCCGATCAGGAGGAAGCCGCCCACTCCGCAGCGCGCGGCACCGGCGCCGGCGACCATCTCCCCATCGGTGAGGCCCGCATTGGGGACGAGCGTTCCCAGATTCGACTTCGCATCCGCTGCACCCCCCCGCTCGCCGGTGATCGGATTGACGCACAGCATCGGCGAGCCGGCGCGTTTCTCCCCATTCGGAGCGATTGATGCGTCATAGACGTCGGTGATCATCTTAGGGTCTGCGGGTTCCCCGAAGCTCTGCCAGGATAGGATGCAGCCTGATCGTCCCGCCTGCTCACAGGCCGGCAGCCCGAGCAGGGGGAGGTCGGTGGTGGTCGAAATCGGCCAGCCGACCACATAGGCCGCGATAATGCGCCGGGCGAGGGGCTGGCCGGCGATCCGCTCGCGAAGCAGCCGCGTCAGGTGAAGGCTGCCCTGGCTATGGGCAGCGAGGATGATCGGGCGGTCCGCCTCCACCTGATCGAGGAATGATTCGAAGGCGGCGAGCACGTCGCGATAGGCGAAGGCGAGCGCCTTTTCCGCGTCCGCCTTGGTGGTGAGAAAGGCGCCGAACGTCGCCTGCCGGTATTTGGGCGCCCAAATCTCGCCGACGCCGTTGAATGCGCTCGCCTGGTGCTGGACGAACAGCCGCGCGCGCTGCTGCGATTCCTCGTGATCGAGCGGCGCGTTCCACTCCGAACGGTCCAGGAACGAGGTTGGATGGATGAAGAAGACCGCCGCCGGCTTGGCACCTTGCTCCGCCTCGAAGCCTTTCGGTAGCCAAAGCGCCGGATTGTTCTGAACGCCCGGCCGAGCCATCCAGGTGGAAGCCTGGGCATAATCGG
>JALYGI010000152.1 GCA_030777185.1 Pseudomonadota bacterium | reverse complement strand
AGCCCCGCCGCCCGGACCGCCGAGATGAAAGTGGTGTGCTCCTTCGAATTGGCCGCATTCCGCACCAACGGAAGAGCGGGATCCATGGGCGATCCGCCGACGCTCGGATTTGCATCGGACCTGACGGCGAGAGCGGGGCCCGGTTTTTCCGTCCCGGGAGCGGCACACCCCGCGATCGGCAGGAGAAGGACGGCGCAGAATAGGACTCTTAACCTCGGCACGGAACCTCTGTGTGCATGAAGCGGCGCAGTTTCAAGCATCTGTCTCTCAGAGTCTGCTTGGGAATGCGGTTCCGCCCCGCTCCCCCACCCAGCCCTTCGATGCAATCATACTGTCGCCGGGGAGGCGGGGCAGGGAGTGGGCTGGCACCGAGCCCAAGAAATGCGCTCCTGAGCGCGTTTTCTAACAGACCCTCAGGCGACCGACTTCAACGCATCGGCGAGAAGCTGGAATTCCTTCTCCCGCGGGCTGCTCTTGCGCCAGATGAGTGCGATACGGCGCGCGGCATATTTGGATTCGAGCGGCCGGGCGATCACTCCAGTGCCTCGCAGGATGCCGGCGTCGATTGCCATTGCCGGGACCATCGTCAGGCCAAGGCCGTTGTCGACCATCTGGACGAGTGTGTGCAGCGAGGTTCCGAGCATCGCCGCCTCCGCCCGCAAACCGGGGCTGTTGCAAGCGGCTAGGGCATGATCCTTGAGGCAGTGACCGTCCTCGAGCAGGAGCAGCTTTTCCTCATCAAACGAGTCCGGATGCACGACCGCTGGCGGCTCCTGCGCCATGCCCGGCGGAAAGGCGACGAACAGGCGGTCCTCGAAAAGCTCGGCGCTGTCTACCTCGCCGCAGGCATAAGGGAGCGCCAGCAGAACGCAGTCGAGTTGGCCCCGGTGGAGCGAGTCGCAGGCGGCCTGGCTCGTCTCCTCCCTGAGATACAGCTTGAGATCGGGATATGCGGCGCGCAGCTTGGGCAGCAGCGACGGCAGCAGGAAGGGCGCGATCGTCGGGATGACGCCCATGCGGAGCTCGCCAGACAGCGGCTTTCCTGCAGCGCGGGCCATGGCTGCAAGCTCTTCCGCCTCCCGCAGGATCCGGCGGGCCTTTTCCGCGATCCGCAGCCCGAGCGGGGTGAAACGGACCACCCGCCGCGTTCGCTCGACCAGCGTCACTCCGATCAGCGATTCAATCTCGCGAAGGCCTGCGGACAGGGTGGATTGCGTGACGAAGCAGCTTTCGGCGGCCTTTCCGAAGTGACCCTGATCCTTGAGGGCGACCAGATACTGAAGCTGCTTCAGGGTCGGAAGATAATTGCTCATAGGCTGTCTCGATCGAAAAGTGAGAATTAATCAATTTGTTCGATCGCCGCCAGGTACCTATGTGGCACCGGTCGGCGACCCCCGCCACTTCCCCACTTCACGGTCGCGGCTCCGGCATGTGCATCGACAGCCACGAGCGGGTCCTGCAGCAGCACGGGGTGAAGCCCGAGACCGTTCAGGCCGCTGCGCGGGTTGGCGCAATTATGAAGGCGATTGCGACGGTGCACGCAACCCTCTGAACGCGTAGGACATCATCAGAGATCGTCCCATAGCAAGCCACTGTTCGGAAGGCCGGTCCCGCCGGCTTGCGGGATCGGCTCCGCACGATCATCTGCCAGTCATGATCGCCTTGCGCTTCACGACCGTCACAGTCTGTGCGGCTTTGGCTGTCGCCGGTTGCGACAGCGCAGTCCCCGAGCCGCGCCCGCACGAGAAGAGAGGCGGGCCCCATTCGCAAGCACCGATCCCGGTCGGCAGCGACATCGCCGAATTTTACAAGATTCGCGGGTTTCGCCCGCTCTGGGTGACCCGTTCGGGTGTGAAGCCGGAGGCCCGTCAGCTGGCCGTAATGATCGAGGATGCGGCCAATGATGGACTGGATCCCAATCGTTACTCGGTTGCGGATGTGAAGGCGGCGCTGCAGGCTGCAGCAAGCGGCGATGCAGAAGGGCGCGCCCGCGCTGAGCTTCTCCTTTCCCGCGCTTATGTCCGCTATGCGCGGGACCTGCGCGAGCCGCGGCACCCCGGCGCGATGACCTATGTCGATGCGGAGCTGGCCCCGGTCCGCGCATCGTCTGCAGATCTTCTCGAGGAACTCAGCAAGGCGAGCGACTTGCGCGGTCACCTGGCCGCTCTTCAAGAGGTGAACCCGCTCTATTCCCGGCTTCGGCGAGGCGCGGCCGCGTATCGAAAGCGATGGTCGGCTCTTCCTCGGATCAGCCTTCCGCCTGGCCCCGATTTGCGGCCGGGCGACACCGGCGAAAGGGTGGATTTGCTGCGCCGCCGCCTTGGGCTGCGCGAGGGCCGCGCCTTCGATGGGGCGCTCGCCAAGGCCGTTCGCACCTTCAAGGCGGTGCATGCTTTGCCGCCGGACCCCGTCGCCGATGCGGCCACCA
>JALYGI010000151.1 GCA_030777185.1 Pseudomonadota bacterium | reverse complement strand
CCTGCCAAGACGCTGGAGGAAGAGATTGCCGAATTGAGGAACGAGGAAGCGGTCGACGCCGAACTCGAAGCACTGAAGGCCAAGCTCAACCCAAACAAGGAAGGGTAAGGAGATGGAAGACCTGGCGCAGATGATCGTCGTTGCAGCCGTCTTCGTGGGCGTGCCGTGGCTGATCATGCACTACATCACGAAGTGGAAGAGCCAGGGAAGCCTGACCAGTGAAGACGAGAAGCTGATGGACGAGCTTCACGAGATGGCGCGCCGGCTCGACGAGCGTGTGGCGACCATCGAACGGATCATGACCGCGGAAAATCCGGGCTGGCGCCAGATAGCTGCAGACCCGGTGAGCCTCGGCACCGAGGACAACAGCCTGGCAAGGAGGATGGCAAATGAGCGGCCGTAGGAAATTCACTCTCGACAAAGTGGGCGGCAAATGGATGGGCGTGTGCTCCGGGATTGCGAATTATCTGGGGATCGACGCCACCTTCGTTCGGATCGCCGCCGTGGTCCTGACCGTGATCGGCGGCTTCCCCTGGACGGTGATCGCCTATCTCGCGGTGGGGTTCATCGCCAAGCCGAAGCGGATCGGCCTCGACGACGTGGAGAGCATCGGCGGTCGGCGCCTTTCCACTTATGATCTTCGCGCCAATATGCGCGACATCGACCGCCGGATGGCGGAGGTGGAGAGCTACGTCACGCAGTCCAACACGCGCCTGGCGCGCGAAATCGAAGAGCTGCGCTGAGCCGCTTCCAAAGGAGACAGGATGTATGGATCCGGATTTTACGTTCCTAATGGGAATGGCCGTCGGTGCCCTCATAATCGGCTTCATTCAGCTGTTCTTTCGGGGACGTGGCAAGAGGAAGGTCGTGGACGCGGGAGGCGAACCAAGGCTCGAGGCGGAAAACCGACGCCGGGTGCGTGAGGTCGAAGAACTCCGCGAGCGGCTTGCCGTTCTTGAGCGGATCGCGACCGACCCGGCAATCCGAACGGCGAGCGAAATCGAAAAGCTGCGGTGAACGAAAGGGAGGAGAATATGAGCGAACCGATCACACTTCTGACGCTGGCGAGCTCGGGTCTCGCCGCGGTCGGGATTGCCGCCTTCGCGGGGCTGAAAGGCTGGCAGGGCTGGCTGGACCTGAAGCGGCTCGAGCTTGCCGGGCAGCGGCAGGAGCCCCGTTCGCCGGCCATGGAGCGGATCGAAATTGCCGACCTCAAAGAACGGATCCGCAAGCTTGAGGCGATCGCCTCCTGCGTCGATCTTTGACCTTTAGGGCCCAGGTGTGGACCCTAATCCCCTCGCTTACCCCGAGGGGGAATATTCTCAAGCCGAAGCTTCTGAACCTCGCCGCCGCTCGCCGATACACGCCAGACATCACCATGCTCATGATGCTGGATCTGCGCCGGGCGGGCGCCGCCGAGACGCTCCACGATATCCGGCACCGTATTGCTATGGCCGACGATGAGGACATTGCCGCCCTTGGCCTTAACCGCGTCGACCAGGGCATCGTTGTCCGACGGATCGTAGACGATCGGGCGAATCCGGAGCCCCGCCGCTAGCGGCGCCGCCGTTTCCCGGGAGCGCCGAAAATGGGTGACGAAGATGGCACCCGGCCTGTCGCTTTTTTTGAACCAGTTGGCGAGCAGATGCGCGTCGCGCCGGCCGGCCTCGGTGAGGCCTGGATCCACTCCGCTTTCAGCCTGAAGATGTCTCATTACAAAGACTTTGCCCGGCCGGGCCGGACCATCGGCAGTGGCGCAGGCCGACAATAGCAATAGGAAAAAGACGCTTACTGTTCTAAGCAGGTAACACATTGCTCATCTCGTGTTCAGGTTGGTGAGCTAGCTTGTGACTACATTTGTCGAGGGATGCGACATCCGAGTGGGGACGGAGGGTGCGCAATGGTTGACTCTTTCTTTGAAGTCAGTGGAGTTCTGGGTCCGAACGTCAGCTTTGGCGCCAACGGCCCTCCCGTCCATCGTAAAAAGGGACGGGTCGTTCTCTCGAACCTCAGCCGCGGCAGCGGGGAAAGTCATGCGCAGCCCTGTCCGGGCCTCAAATATGTCGCGTCGGGAGTCGAAGTGTATCGATACGGCGGCAAGGCGTACCCCGTGTCGGCGGGACAGTTCCTTTACGTGCCGGAGCTTCATCCCGGCGACGTCGAGATCGGGCGCTCCGACTCGCCATCGGCACTCGGTCTTTGCGTCTATCTTCCGGAGACGGATCGTATCGCAGGGAGAAACAGCGTCGATTCTCCGATGATCTTCCCGGCGGCCTGTTCGGCGCTGGGCCGCCTGCTGAGCGAGACGACGAGCCAGATGCTCCACAGCGGTCCCAAGCGTGCGCAAATCGCCGAGAGCATGCTCCAGCAAGTCGCTGAGCATATTGAGCCGCTAATGGAGGAGACGTGCAGGATCATCGAGGGGATTGCGGCTCTGAAGCCCTCCACCCGCTACGAGACCCTACGCCGTCTCAATATAGCGCGCGCTTATCTTCACGCCGTCACCGACCGCTCGGTGGAGCTTGCCGAACTTGCCAAGGTAGCGGGCATCTCCCGCTTTCAGCTGCTGCGAAGTTTCCGGGACGCGTTTGGAGCGCCGCCGGCCGCCTATCATCGCAACCTTCGCCTGAAGCTCGCAAAGGACGAGATCGATCGTAAGCTGCTGAGCTGCAGCGAAGCCGCCCATCGCTTCGGTTTCGCCGATTGCAGCAGCTTCAGCCACGCCTATCGCCGCGCCTTTGGCGAAGCCCCGATCCGGAGCCTCGCCGCTTCCGCTAAAGCGAGATCGGATCGGGCTGCCAGGGCCTGATCCGTTGAGGTGGAAGCGCCACGCGCTTCCGCCGAAGGCGTGAATGAGGCCCTTCTCATATGATCGGGACCTGATTCACGGATCAGGCCGATTCAGCCTGATCAGATCTAGGGCAAAGCGCGGGGCGGCCGCACCCGATCAGGATTCAGCGCGTCTCAGCAGGGGTGCATCCTTAAAAAGAATCGATTAGAGGCGGCCTGTCGACAGGCCCGCTGCGTTCCGGCATGGGCTCACAAAAATCATCGGCGGGTGAGGGCGGGGGTGCCCGCGCCGAACAGGATGGGTTGAGGATGTTGGAACCTACGGAGCGCCGCAACCGACCGGCGCTCGAACTCTATGTCCCGGAGCCGAACGCAAGGCCGGGCGACGAAGTCGATTTCAGCCACATCGTCATCCCTCCCGCCGGCTCGGTCCCGCGCCCCGACGTTGCCGTGAAGCCCGACGAGATCCGAGACATGGCCTACAGCCTCGTCCGAGTGCTCGACGAGGAGGGGCGGGCGACCGGCCCCTGGGATCCCCGGCTCGACCCCGACACCCTTCGCCGGATGCTTCGCGATATGATGCTGGTCCGGGTCTATGACGACCGCATGTATCGCGCCCAGCGGCAGGGAAAGACGAGCTTCTACATGAAATCGACGGGGGAGGAGGCGATCGCCGTCGCCGGCGCGCATGCGCTCGACCGCGAGGACATGACTTTTCCGACCTATCGACAGCAGGGCATCCTCGTCGCACGCGATTATCCACTGGTGTCGATGATGTGCCAGATCTATTCGAACCGCGCCGATCCGCTGAAGGGGCGGCAGCTTCCAGTCATGTATTCCTCGCCCGAATACGGCTTTTTCTCCATCTCGGGCAATCTCGCCACCCAGTTCCCGCAGGCGGTGGGGTGGGCGATGGCGTCGGCGATCCGCGGCGACAGCCGCATCGCATCGGCCTATATCGGCGACGGCTCCACCGCGGAGGGCGACTTTCACGCCGCCTGCACGTTCGCCGCCGTCTATCGAGCCCCGGTCATCCTCAACATCGTCAATAATCAATGGGCGATCTCGTCCTTTTCCGGCATTGCCGGGGGCGAGCTCACCACCTTTGCGGCGCGGGCCATCGGCTATGGCATTGCGGGGCTTCGCGTCGACGGCAATGACGCGCTCGCGGTCTATGCGGCCACCCGCTGGGCGGCCGACCGGGCGCGCTCCAATCAGGGGCCCACGCTGATCGAGATGTTCACTTATCGGGTCGAGGGGCATTCGACTTCCGACGATCCGTCCGCCTACCGCCCGAAGGGAGCCGGCGCAGCCTGGCCACTTGGTGATCCGATCGCGCGGCTCCGCCAGCATCTTATAATGCTCGGCGAATGGGACGAGGCGCGCGACGGCGAGCTTCAGGAAAGGCTCGAGGCCGAGGTTCGCGCAGCCCAGCGTGACGCCGAGAAGCAGGGCACGCTCGTCACCTCCTCGATCGAGTTCCCGCAGGACGTACGAACTATGTTCGAGGACGTTTTCGAAGACATGCCGTGGCACCTCAGGGAACAGCAGGCGCAAATGGTCGCGGAGCTTGAGGCGAAGCGCAAATGACTGTCATGAACATGATCCAGGCGATCAACAGCGCCCATGACGTGATGATGGAGCGCGACTCCGGCGTGGTCGCGCTCGGCGAGGACGTAGGCTATTTCGGCGGCGTCTTCCGCGCGACCGAGGGGCTTCAGAAGAAATACGGCAAAAGCCGAATCTTCGACTCACCCATCTCCGAAAACGGCATCCTCGCCACTGCAATCGGAATGGCTGCCTATGGACTTCGTCCAGTGGCCGAAATCCAGTTCGCCGACTACATCTATCCCGCTTTCGACCAGATCGTCTCCGAAGCGGCCCGAATGCGCTACCGGACCGCGGGAGGCTGGCATCTACCCCTGACGATCCGCTCGCCTTATGGCGGCGGCATCTTCGGGGGCCAGACTCACAGCCAGTCGCCCGAGGCGCTGTTCGCGCATGTGGCCGGCGTCAAGACGGTGATTCCCTCCAATCCCTACGACGCCAAGGGGCTTCTGATCGCTGCGATCGAAGACAACGACCC
>JALYGI010000150.1 GCA_030777185.1 Pseudomonadota bacterium | reverse complement strand
GGATGCTGACGAGCACGACCTGTTCGGAGTGCCGGCTGCCTAAAGCTCTTCAGTCTAGGTCTGGACCTTAGTGATTGCCCCCGATGAGATTGCCGAGCGGGCCGAGCACCGATCCCTCCCCCCGGCTTTGCCCGCCATAAGGAAGCGCGGCTTGGAGCATCCGTCCGGCGAGCCGCGAAAAGGGTAGCGATTGGATCCACACTTTGCCTGGGCCGGTCAGCCGCGCGAAGAACATGCCTTCTCCGCCAAAGACCATGTTCTTGACGCCGCCGGCCGCGACCAGATCGAAATCGACGGAAGGTGTGTAGGCAGCCAGGCAGCCGGTATCGACATGAAGCTGCTGGCCGCGGGCGAGCTCCCGCTCCACCACCGTTCCGCCCATCTGGACGAACACCCAGCCATCGCCTTCGAGCTTCTGCATGATGAACCCCTCGCCCCCGAACAGACCCGTCATCATCTTGCGCTGGAACTCGATGCCGATCGAAACGCCTTTGGCAGCGGCAAGGAAGGCATCCTTCTGACAGATCAGGCGCCCACCGAGATCGGCGAGCCGCAGGGGCAGGATTGCACCGGGTACGGGCGAGGCGAAGGCAACACGGGCCTTCCCGGACCCCTGGTGCGTGAAGACGGTGGTGAACAGGCTCTCGCCCGTCAGCAGCCGTTTGCCGGCACCGAGCAGCTTGCCCATGAAGCCGTCGCCTTGCGCGCCGGAGCCGTCGCCGAACACCGTCGCCATGCCAACCGAGGCATCCTTCCAAACGAGGGCGCCCGCCTCCGCCACGGCGCTCTCGCCGGGATCGAGCTCGATCTCGACGAACTGGAGCTCTTGCCCCTTGATCTCGAACTCGATGTCGTCGGCGACGCTCGCCGAGCGATGATGCTGCCAGGGACTGGATTGGGGCACGGCGCTTCTCCTGCTGACCGAAGGCGCCGTTTTAGCGCCGCGGCCCTCGCGGGCAACAGCTTCGCGCCGGGGCAGCCACTCTTCGCATGAGGTAGAGCGGCTGCCGGCCGTCCGCTAGACCAAGATCGTTTCAGGCTGAGGCAGCCTGACGCGTGATTTTCGGTCCACTGGCAGTCGAGGCTCAATCTTTCTTCTTCTTGGCTCCGCCGGACGTTTCACCCTTCTTACCGGATTTCTTAGCGGCAGCGCCGCGGACGAGCGGGATCGCAGCGGCGGCGATGGCGCCTGCGACGACCGCGCCTGCGGCGATCGCAGTCTTCGGATTGTCTCGGGCCTTGTCCGCGATCTTGCTGGCCTGCTTCTTGATCGAGGCGCCGCCGCCTCCCTTTTCACCGGCCTTACCGCCGCCACCCTTCTTTCCTTCGGTCTCAGAAGGCGCGTTCGCGCGGGGCATGGCGGAATTGGGAATATTGGACATCAAAGCTCTCCACAGAATCGGGAATCGAGACGCGCGAGAAACGATATCCCCGCCTGGCGGTTCCCGCGCTGGGGCTGCGGAACGGACGACGCGCGGTGGTCGTTTGGCGGCTTCCTCGGGGGACGCTTTGCGTTAAGGAGCCGTGATCATGGACCTTGCCTCACTTCTCCAGCCCGACAAGGGCCAGCCCGCCATCCCGATCCTCCTCATCGACAAGAAGGGCTTCGAGGATTGGTTGAAGGGGCAACCCCATGCGGTTCGGCAGATGCTGGCGGCGCAGGGTTTCAAAGGCGAGGCCGCTCAGCTGGCGATCCTCGCGGGTAAGGACGCCTGGTCGGCAGCGCTGGGCGTCGGGAACCTGGACGCGCTCGGCCCCTGGTGCCTCGCCAAGGCCGCCGAGGCGCTTCCGGAAGGTAGCTATCGGGTGGAGGGCCGCAGCCCCGGGCCGGCCGCTTTGGGCTGGCTCCTCGGCCAATATCGCTTCGGCCGCTACAAGAAGGAGACCCCCGCCAAGGGTCCGCGCATCCTCCTCACCGACGATCCTGCACGGACCGAGGAAACCCTTCTTCTCGCCGAGGCGACGGCGCTGGTCCGCGACCTCGTCAACATCCCGGCACAAGATTTGGGCCCTCAGGAGCTGGAAGCCGCCATTTCCGCTGCTGCAAAGCCCTGTTCCGCGGCACTTTCGACGACATCCGGCGATCGATTGGCGCAGGAATTCCCGATGATCCACGCCGTCGGCCGCGCCGCCGCGGCAGATCGCGCTCCGCGCCTGATCGAGGTCGAATGGGGCGATCAGCGCCACCCCCGCATCGCCATTGTCGGCAAGGGCGTGTGCTTCGATTCGGGCGGGCTCGACATCAAGCCAGCCTCGGGCATGCGGCTCATGAAAAAGGATATGGGCGGCGCCGCACATGCGCTGGGCCTCGCGATGCTGATCATGCGGAGCCGTCTGCCCGTTCGTCTCCACCTCCTCATCCCGGCGGTCGAAAACGCCATTTCCGGTAACGCCTTCCGCCCCGGCGACGTGCTGAAGAGCCGCAAAGGCCTTACAGTCGAGATCGGCAACACCGACGCCGAAGGCCGGCTCATCCTGGCAGACGCACTCACCAGGGCGGACGAGGGAAATCCCGAGCTGATCATCGATTTCGCCACCCTTACCGGCGCCGCACGTGTGGCGCTCGGCCCCGATCTTCCTGCCCTCTTCGCCAACGACGATGCACTGGCCGAAGCGCTGCTGGCGAGCGGCCAGGCTGTTTCGGACCCGATCTGGCGGATGCCGCTCTGGAAAAGCTATGAGGACATGTTCTCTTCGGACATTGCCGACATCGGAAACGCCTCGGACCAGCCCATGGCCGGCGCTGTCACCGCTGCACTCTTCCTTCAGAAATTCGTCGCGGACGGCACGCCGTGGGCGCATTTCGACACCTTCGCCTGGCGCTCGTCCACCAAGCCCGGCCGGCCGAAGGGCGGAGAAGCACTCGGGCTCCGCGCGGCCTGGCACATGCTGAAGGCGCGTTACACCGGCTGAGACAGGTGTGCCCGATTGGCATGAAATTACTTGTCGTTAACGAAACGAAAGCCGTTCTGCATGGTTGTAGCTCCGAAACTAGACTCTCGCGCGAGCGGAGAAACAACGTGTCGGAACGCTCCTTAAAAGGCTGGATGCAAACGCTGGTCAGCTATGTCCGGTCGGGACAACCTGACCTCACAAATCGTCAAATGGCGCTGATGCTGCTCGTCTACATGACGCCAGGGCCGCATACGGTGCGCGGGCTCGCCAACATCCTCGGCGTGTCGAAGCCCGTCATTACGCGCGCCTTGAATACCTTGGGCACGCTCGGCTATCTGCGCCGCGTGCGCGACGAGGCGGACCGCCGCAACGTCTTCGTCGCCAGGACCAATGTGGGGCAGGAATTTCTTGAAAGCTTCGAACGCAACATCGAGCAGGACGGCCACGCCCCGCGCCGAGCCGCCAAGGAACGAGGCTTCATCCTTCAGCACGGCTGAGCGCTTCACCCTCAGCGGCCCCTCCCTGGTCCTGGACGAGCGGGTTCATGCTTATCGCCGCGACATCGCGGACATCGCGCTCGCCGGCCAGCTCTTCGCGCCGCATTATGCCCGCCCGCTCATCCGCGGCTGCGGCACGCGGCCAACCTTCATCTATCCCGCTCCGTCCATCGAACAGCCGATTTCATCCGAGCTGCTTCCCGGCGAGGGCTTCGCGGTGCTCGAGATTTCGGATGGATGGGCCTGGGGCTATAGCCGCCACGATCATTATGTCGGCTATGTGGAGGCGATTTCCCTCGTCGAGGCGCCGCCGCCGACCCATGTCGTTGCGGCAATCGAGGCGGCGATCCTGCCGGAGCCCGACGTCCACGTGCCGCACCTCGCCGCGCTTCCGATGGGCGCTCGAGTCACGGGCCACGAGCAATCCGGCTTTCTGGCGACTGACATCGGCTTCATCGCCTCCACGCAGGTGCGTGCGATCGGCGCCTACGAGCATGATCCCGTCGCGGTCGCCGAACGCTTGTTGAACAGCCCTTACCTCCTGGGCGGGCGCAGTCCGCGCGGGATCGACTGCTCGGGCCTCGTTCAGGTGTCGCACGGCTTCTGCGGAATCCGCACGCCGCGAGACAGCGATCAACAGCGCGCGCTCGGGCAGCCGCTCCCTCCGGCCGAGACGCTTCGGCGCGGCGACCTCATCTTTTTCGAGGGGCATGTCGGCATGATGGTCGATGCACAGGATCTGATCCACGCCACCGGCCACCACGGCCGGACGGTCATCGAACCGCTCGACGCGGTCGCCGGGCGCACTTCCGTCGCCGAGCGCCGCCGCCTGAGCTGAACCACTTCCCCTCGCTTCAGCGAGGGGAGCCGTCACATCTCCCCGCGCCGGCGGCGGATTGCATACCATTTCTGGACGTTGGCATTATGCTCGGCGAGCGTGTTCGCGAAGATGTGCCCGCCCGTCCCGTCGGCGACGAAATAAAGGGCCTGCGTCTCCGCCGGGTTCAGCACAGCCGCGATCGACTCGCGGCCAGGATTAGCGATCGGCCCCGCCGGTAGGCCCGCCATGGCATAGGTATTGTAGCCGTTTTTCGCCATCAGCTCCGAGCGGCGGATGCGGCGGCCGAGCGGTTTTCCCTTGGTGATCGGGTAGATCACCGTCGGGTCGGCATCCAGCTTGATCCCCTGCCGTAGCCGGTTCGAATAGACGCCGGCGACCATTCGCCGTTCAGAAGGCTTTCCCGTCTCCTTCTCGACCACCGAAGCCAGGATAACCGCATCGCGCTTGCTGGTGACGACGCTGTTCGGCCTCTTCTTCGCCCAGAGCGCGTCGAGCTCCTTGGTCATCGCCTCCTGCATGCGCTTCAGCACGGCAGACCTCTGCTCTCCGCGCCGGTAGCTGTAGCTGTCGGGGAGCACGGATCCCTCTTCCGGGACGGGAATCGTTCCGACCAAGGTGGGCGCGCGCATCAGCCGTTCCCATACCAGGATCGAGGGAAGCCCCTCAGGTACGGTCACGAAGCGCTGAAGCGTCTTTCCGCTTTGAAGCAAAGCCAGGATTTGCGAGGGGCTCGCCTTTGCGGGGATCTCATATTCCCCCGCCTGGATCGGCTTGTCTCCGCCGAGGACCCTCGCCTGCAGGCGGAAACTTTCGGCCGAGGCGAGTACCCCCGCCTTCTCGAGCTGGCGCGCGGCGCTGCCGAGGCTTGAACCTTCCGCGATGAGGACCGGCGTCGGCTGCTTGGCGGGACCTGCGGCGGTCCAACTTCCAAAGAAGTAGACGCCGCCGCCGATCAGCAGAAGCGCGGCCGCGGCGACAATGAGCGCGATCCGGCGCCGCACGCGGTTCAGATCGCCCGCAGCACGAGACTGGCGTTGGTGCCGCCAAAACCGAAGCTGTTGTTGAGCACGGCTTTGACCGTCCTTTCCTTGGCGACGTGGGGGACGAGATCGACGCCCGCACAGGCATCGCTCGGATCGTCAAGATTCAGCGTCGGCGGTACGATCTGATCGCGCATCGCTAGGATGCAGAAGATCGCCTCGACCGCGCCCGCGCCGCCCAACAGGTGGCCGATCGCCGATTTGGTCGAGCTCATCGAGAGCTTGCCGACGGCATTGCCGAACAGCCGCTGCACCGCGCCGAGCTCGAGCTCGTCGCCCATCGGCGTCGAGGTGCCGTGCGCATTGATATAATCGATGTCGGCAAAATCGAGGCCGGAGCGCTTCATCGCCACCTGCATCGCCCGGAAACCGCCCGCCCCTTCGGGGTGCGGCGCAGTTACGTGATAGGCATCGCCCGACATTCCGTAGCCGATCACCTCGGCATAGATTTTGGCGCCGCGCTTTTTCGCGCGCTCATATTCCTCGAGCACCACGACGCCTGCGCCTTCCCCCATGACGAAGCCGTCCCGGCCCTTGTCCCATGGACGGGAGGCCCTTTCCGGCTCGTCGTTGCGAGTGGAAAGTGCCCGCGCCTGGGCAAAACCTGCGATGCCAAGGGGGCAGAGCGCGCTTTCCGCGCCGCCGGCAAGCATCACGTCGGCATCGTCGAGCATGATCATGCGCGCCGCATCGCCGATCGAATGCGCTCCCGTCGAGCAGGCCGTCACCACCGCGTGGTTCGGACCCATCAAGCCGTATTTGATAGAGACCTGACCCGAGACGAGATTGATCAACCGCCCGTGGACGAAGTGCGGGCTCACTCGCTTCGGACCCTTTTCATGGACGACCAGCGATTCCTTCTCGATTCCGGGCAGGCCACCAATTCCGGACCCGATCGAGACGCCGGCGCGATAGCGGTCTTCCTCGCTCATGTCGACGAGGCCGGCATCCTCGATCGCCTGGCCAGCGGCATCGATGCCGTAGATGATGAATGGATCGACCTGCCGCTGCACCTTGTGATCGATGCGCTTGGCCGGATCGAAGCCATATTCATGCTCCGGCGGCTTCACCTCGCACGCGATCTGACAGACCTGATCGGAGGGATCGAAGCGCGTGATCCGGGTGGCACCGCTCTTCGAAGCGAGGATGTTCCGCCAAGTGGTTTCCACATCACCGCCGACTGGCGTGACGAGGCCGAGACCAGTGACGACTACGCGGCGCATATTGCAGCTCCTTGATCAGATAAGAAACGGCTCTCCGGCTGTGGGTTCCCCTGGAAGCCATGCTTCGACAGGGCCCGCGACGGAGAGCCGTATTCATAAGGCGGGTCGATCACCTGCCATTGCGGCGGGACCGGGTCATGAATCAGGCCTTGTTCGCCTCGATATAATCGATCGCGTCCTTGACGGTCGCGATCTTCTCGGCGGCATCGTCAGGAATTTCCACGCCAAACTCTTCCTCGAACGCCATTACGAGCTCGACGATGTCAAGACTGTCGGCACCGAGATCGTCGATGAAGCTGGCTTCCTCCGTCACCTTCTCGTTCTCGACGCCCAGATGCTCGACAACGATCTTCTTAACACGCTCGGCGGTCTCGCTCATCAATATACCTTTCCCTAGAGGCTTTGTTTGAATCCGCCCTAGCCTCATGCCTGCGCTCAGCGCAAGTGGTGGCAAGGCCTTGATCGGATCAGGCTGAATCAGCCCGGTCCGTGAATCAAGGCCTCGACCATATAGCGAGGGCCGCGCTGTCTCAGATCATCGCCATGCCGCCATTCACGTGAAGCGTCTGGCCGGTGACATACTGGGCTTCCCGGCTGGCGAGATAGACGACGGCCGCGGCCACATCGTCGCCCGTGCCGAGCGTACCGATTGGGATGCGTCCGAGCAACGCCTGCTTCTGCGCATCCGGAAGCGCATCCGTCATCGCCGATCGGATGAAGCCCGGCGCGACACAGTTCACCGTGATGCCGCGGCTCGCTACCTCCTGCGCAAGCGCCTTCGACATGCCG
The DNA here is from genome assembly GCA_030777185.1 of Pseudomonadota bacterium. Taxonomy (GTDB): domain Bacteria; phylum Pseudomonadota; class Alphaproteobacteria; order Sphingomonadales; family Sphingomonadaceae; genus Allosphingosinicella. Next base: position 672 of record JALYGI010000150.1, on the reverse strand, counting down.
ACCAGCCCCGCTTTGGATGCGGCATAATTGGCCTGCCCTGGATTGCCCGTGACGCCGACGACCGAGGTGATCGAGATGATCCGCCCATGCTTTGCCCGCATCATCGGCTTCATGGCGCTGCGCGAGAGTCGAAAGGCGGCCTCGAGATTCACGCGGATGACCTGGTCCCACTCCTCGTCTTTCATCCGCATGGCGAGATTGTCGCGCGTTACCCCTGCATTGTTGACGAGGATGTCGAGCTTTCCGAGCTGCTCCACCGCCTGCGGCACGAGCGCATCGACGGCCGCCGAATCCGAAAGGTTGGTCGGCAGGACGATGCTCTCCCCGCCGAGCCGAGCCTGCACCTCCTTCAGCGCTTCCTGTCGCGTGCCCGACAGCGCCACCCGCGCGCCGCGCCCCACCAGCGCCCCAGCAATGGCGGAGCCGATCCCACCGCTGGCGCCCGTAACGAGAGCGGTCATTCCGCTGAGGTCGAACATGTTCAAATCTCCTTCAACAGGGCTTCGATGTCGCCCATCGAAACTACGCTCGTGGTTCTCGCGTCGGGTGCGATCCGCTTCACCATCGGCCCAAGCACCTTGCCCCCGAACTCCACGAAGTGAGTGACGCCTGCCTCCGCCATCGCCGCGGTGCTTTCCCGCCAGCGCACCATTCCCGTCACCTGCTCCACCA
>JALYGI010000149.1 GCA_030777185.1 Pseudomonadota bacterium | reverse complement strand
CCCAGGAAGCCGGTGCTGTAAGCCATCACCGCATATTCGACCCGGCCGGTGAGCTTATCCACCATGAAATTGTGGATGCTGCCGAGCCGCCGGCCATCGCCGCCATAGACCGCCGTCCCCTCGACCTTGTTTGAGGCGATGAGGTGGCTGGTCTCGTCCATCGGCAGGCCGTGATTGTAATCATCGGAGCCGTAGCCCCGATCCCAGCCGCCACGCCCAAGCTCCTCGTCCCGCCCTCGCGAGTCGCGGCCGCCGAAATCTGCGCGGGACCCGCGGCCGCGCCAATCCTCGTCGCGGTCATTGTCCGGGCCGCGCCCGCGGGGTCCGCCGAGGTTGAACATGCCACGATGCTCGTCCGGGCCGCGATCGTCGCGATCATACCCGTAGCGCCCGCCGCCGTCACGTCCGCGGCTGTAGCTGTCCCCATAGCGATGATCTGCCATTGGTTTCCTCCTTCTGTTTCCAATCAGCTCGTTGCGCGCTTGGAGCGGGTTTCGGCCTCACTGGTCGTAACGCCGTCGCCCGGGGTCGAAGATGCGGTGCTGCCGGTTCCGGCGCCGCCTTCATCGCCGCCGCCGGTCGTTCCGCCGGAGCCTGTCATCAGGCCGGTGGTGCCGCTCGCCCCAATGCTTGCCGAAGCGCCGGCGCCGCTGCCTCCTTGCGCCCGACGGCTTTGCCGCCAGCTGGCGAAATCGGTGTGGAAGCTCTGCTGCCGGTCGCGGCAATATTCCTCATAGTCACGGTCCATCTGCTCGATCTGCCGCGCGCGCCAGCTGCGATAATGATCGTCCTGATGAAAGCCGGTGCGGCCGCCGCCTTGATCCTGCACATCGGCGCTGAAATTCTGGCGGCCGCCGCGATAATCGCCTTCGCCGCCGAAGCCGCCCTGGCCGCCGCCGCCGCTATAATCGCCCTGGAAGCCGCCAAAGCCGTGTTCGCTGCCATAATGGCTCTGGCCCCGGGCTTCTTCGCCGCCGCGCCAACTGCCGCCCCGATTGCCTTCGCTCCAACTTTGCGTGCGTCCGCGAAATTCGCCGCCGCTCGGTCCGCCGGCGCCGCCATGACTCCCCGCCCAATCGCCGCCGCCCCAGGGCTCAGCGCGATCATATCTGTCGCCCCGGCTTTGCCCGGCTGGTCTGTCGTCGTCGCCGACCCACGAGCGCACCTGTTCGCCGACCCGCTCGAAAAATCCGCGGTCCTCGCCGCGGCGCGGTCCGCCGCCTGACGTGCCCCACGGACGTTCGCGATCACCCTCGCCGAAGATGGAGTTGCTGCGTTGACGGCCCTCGCCGCCCCGCCATTGATTGCTGCCGCCGCGATCCTCGTCGCGATCCCAATTGCCTGCCATCGAGACCTCTCCATGTGCTGATTTCAAGGGGCCGGGGCCCATGCCGAATCAACCCGCGAGCGGGGCGCGCTGTTCCGGCTACGGAGCGACTGGTCGCGCCGGGCCGGTGCCTGCTCGCGCCAGGTGCGATCGGGTGGAGTTAGGGTTCAGCTGCGCTCGCGGCAGGGGACCTTGCACGGGAGAACAGGGCCCGGCTTCTTGGGCGGAGTGCCGCCGAACGCGCGCTCCAGCTCGGCGGCGAGCGCCGGCTGTTCGCGCGTATAACCCTTGGCCTCGAGGCAATCATATGCGTTGTAGAGCGCGGCGATCGAATCCATCCAGAATCTGCGATTGGCCTGATCGCTGCAGAAGGCGATGTCCGCCTGCTGCTGGGCAGCGGTCTTGTTCGGATTGTAGACCCTGGTCGTGCACCCGACTGCCAGAAGCAGCAGGGCAAGAAGAAGCGGTCGCATATACAGGCTTCCACAGGAAATGGCGGAAAGCTTGTCTCACCCCTTCAACAACTTCGCAAGAGCCGCGATGGTGGAGAGGACTGGATTCGAACCAGTGTACGGGAAACCCGGGCAGATTTACAGTCTGCTGCCTTTAACCACTCGGCCACCTCTCCCCGAAGGAGCCCCTCGGACCGGCCCCAGATAGGAAGGCGGCCTCATGGCGAAAGGGGGCGCGGCTGTCAACGCGCGCAATTTCCCGCGCGGAGGTGCCGCTTGCGCCTGCCGTCCGCGCCCAATAAGCAGCGGCATCACTCGAGAGGAATAACAATTCATGCGCCTCCGCCTGGCCGCCGCAGCCTTGTTCATCGCCATGCCCGCCGCCGCGCAGGAGGTGGACCGATCCCAGATCAACCGGATCATCAACGAAGGTCTGAACCAGAGCGAGGTGATGGAGACGGCCGCCTATCTTACCGACCGGATCGGCGGGCGGATGACCAATTCGCCGCAGATGCGCGAGGCCGAGCGCTGGACCCAGCAGCGCTTCCGCGACTGGGGCCTCAGCAACGTCCACGCCGAGGCGTTCCGCTTCGGGCGCGGCTGGTCGATCGTGCGGTCGAGCGCGCGCATGACCGCGCCGCGCGTCCTCGAGCTCGGCGTCATCCCGATCGCCTGGACGCCGGGGACCAACGGCGCGCTCAGCGCACCGATCGTGGTGGCGCCGATCGACGAGGAAGAGGATTTCGCCAAGTGGCGCGGCAAGCTTGCCGGCAAGATCGTGCTGGTCAGCCAGCCCGATACCGGCTCCGAACCCAAGGAGGCGCCGTTCCAGCGGCTCAGCGGCGAGGAGCTCGGCAAGCTCGATGAATATAGGCAGCCGACCTATTCGCCCGCGGCGATCGAGCAGCGGCTGAAAAAGGCGGACTTCAGCGAAAAGCGTGACGCCTTTCTGAAGGCCGAAGGCGCGCTCGCCTGGGTGGCGAAATCCTATCGTGACGGCGGGCTCCTTCACGGCGAAGGCTATGGCTATGAGATCGGCCGCACGCCCGCGCTGCCAGGTGTCGAGATGGTTGCAGAGGATTATCGCCGCCTCGCCCGCCTCGCCAAGACAAGCACGCCGCCGACGCTCGAACTGGTCAGCGAAGTCCGCTTCCATGACGAGGACGCCGACGCCTACAACATCATCGCCGATCTTCCGGGCACCGATCCCAAGGCCGGCTATGTGATGGCGGGCGCGCATCTCGACAGCTGGGTGGCCGGCGACGGCGCGTCCGACAATGCTGCGGGAAGCGCGGTGGTGATGGAAGCGGCGCGCATCCTCTCGAAGCTCGGCGTGCGGCCCAAGCGCACGATCCGCTTCGCCTTGTGGAACGGGGAGGAGCAGGCGCTGCTCGGCTCGATGGCCTATGTCGAGCGCCATTTCGCCACCCGGGCGCCGATCACGGACCCTGCCCATCAGCGGATCAGTCCCTACCTTACCTGGCGCCACCGCTGGCCGATCACGCTGAAGCCGGGGCATCGCGATCTTGCCGCTTATTTCAACATCGACAACGGCTCAGGAAAAATCCGCGGCATCCATGCCGAAGGCAATGTCGCCGTGGTGCCGATCTTCCGCGAATGGCTCGGCCCCTTCGCCAGCATGGGCGCCTCGACCGTCGCCATCCAGCCGACCGGCGGCACCGACCATGTGTTCATGCAGGCGGTCGGGCTTCCAGGATATCAGTTCATCCAGGATCCGCTCGATTATGACAGCCGGATCCATCACACCAGCATCGACACCTACGATCATCTGAAGGCCGAGGACCTGCGCCAGGCTTCGGTGATCCTGGCGAGCGTCCTGCTCAGTGCGGCAAACCGCGCCGAGCCGCTGCCGCGCATGCCCGTGCCGACCAAGCCGCGCCCGACCGACCCGTTCGAATATCCCAAGGACGAATGATCAGACGAGCCGGCCCATGGCGCGCGCGAAGGCGAGCCATGGCTCGCTGTTCATGATCGCCACTCGGAAGATCTGGCTCACAAGGCAGGTTGCATCGGTGCGGATGGGAAGCCATGCAGCCACGATGCGCCGCAAAGCCCGTCAAGCGAGCAAGCCCGAAAACCGTCCTCGCTTCTGGGGCCGGCACGCCGTCGCCGCCGCTTTGGCCAATCCCGAGCGGAACGTGGCCAAGATCTGGGTCACCCGCGAAGCTGCGGCCGATTTCGATATCGATCCGAGCATCCCCGTTACCTATGCGGACGCGGCCGATCTCGGCCGGCTGATCCCGCGCGATGCGCCGCACCAGGGCATTGTGGCCGAAGTCGATCGCTTGCCGGACCTGTGGCTCGGCGATCTGCTCGAAGGCGCACCCGAGGGCCGGCCGCTGCTGGTGCTCGACCAGGTCACCGATCCGCACAATGTCGGTGCGATCCTGCGCTCCGCGGCTGCGTTCGACGCGCTCGGCATCGTCACTCAGGATCGCCACGCCCCGCCGGAATCGGGAGCGCTCGCCAAGGCGGCCAGCGGCGCGCTGGAGACAATTCCATGGGTTCGCGTGGTCAACCTCTCCCGCGCGCTGGACGAGATCGCCGAGGCGGGCTTCTGGCGGGTGGGCCTCACCGGCGAGGCCGAAATGACCCTTGCCGAAGCCTTGGGCCCGCCCCGCGTGGCGCTGGTGCTCGGCGCGGAGGGCGAAGGCATGCGCCAGAACACCGAGACGCATTGCGACGCCCTTGCCCGGCTCCCGATCAGCGAGCGGATGGAGAGCCTCAACGTGTCCAACGCGGCCGCGATCGCGCTCTACGCCGCAGTCACCGCTGCACGATAAAGATCAATCCTCAGGCGCGATCTGGACCCTCAATCCGTCCAGCGCATCGCCGAACGGCAGCTGGCAGGACAGACGGCTCGTCGCCACGCGATGATCGGTGGTGTCGAGGAGGTCATCCTCGTCGGCGCCCATTGGCGGAAGCCGGTCGAACCATGCCTCGTCGACATGGACATGGCAGGTGGCGCAGCTGCAGCAACCGCCGCAGAGCGCAAGCAGTTCGTCGAAGCCATTTTCGCGGATCACTTCCATGGCGGAGAGGCCGGCCTTTCCCGTCACCACGGTTTCAGTGCCGTCACGCGTGACGACCTTCAATTGAGGCATCTTCCGTCCCTGGTCCGGGAAAGGAAGGCTTCCCGTGCGTGGCTCTTATGCTAGGCCGCGCGAGGCAGATCAAGCAAGGGAGCGAAAGGCGTGGGCGGCATAGCGGCGGACGATCTCAGGCGCTCGCTCGACGTGCTCGCCGCGGCCGACGGCACGATCGCCGCGGCTCTCGCAACCTCTGGCTACCCCGAGCCGCGGGTGAACGAGCGGGGCTATGTGACGCTTCTGCGCACCATTGTCGGCCAGCAGGTGAGCCTCGCCTCCGCCCGCGCGATCTGGAGCAAGCTCGAAGCCGCGCTCGGCGACGTGACCGATCCCACATTGATGGCGGCGGCGGCCGACGAGACGCTCCGCGGCGGCGGCCTCTCGCGCCAGAAAATAAGCTATGCGAAGAGCCTTGCCGAAGAGATCACCTCCGGGGGGCTCAACCTCGACACGCTGCCCCAGGAGGATGAAGCCGCAATCGCCGAGCTCGTCCGGATCAAGGGCATTGGCCGCTGGTCAGCCGAAATCTACCTGCTGTTCGCGGAAGGCCGGCCCGATATCTGGCCCGCGGGCGACCTCGCCGTCCAGATCGCGATGGGCCGAATCCTGGCGCTCCCGGAAAAGCCCCCCGAGCGGCGGCTGCGCGAACTTTCCGAACCCTGGCGCCCGCATCGCGGCGCGCTCGCGATCTTCTCCTGGCACTTCTATAAGGCCGCCGCCGCGCCCCTTGAGTGAAGGTCCGCAATGGGTGGAAAGCGGACATTCGCTCGTCGCCAGCTGAGCTGCGCCAAATCCTCAGGCGTCCGACGCAATCCGAAGTGGCTTGCGTTCTGCACCGTCAATACGCGCGATGCCGTCGGCTTTCCTTGTGCAAGTGCCATGACATGCGCGCCAACTGAACCATCGCAATCAGAGAAGCGGCGGCAAAAATGGCCGCGGCGATCATGGATCCACGTTCAGCCTGATGGGCGGAGGCGGCAAGGCCAACCAGCGGCATCAGGAGCAGGGCGATTCCAGTGAGTATCCGCTCAAGAGCATGTTTCATGATGGCCTCGATCGTTGCCGATCCCCAATACCATATTTATTCGCACCGGTCTCGGCCGGTAGCCGCTCGCCCAAGCGATTTTCTTCTGCTTGTTGCATGAGACGACACCAGCGCCCGACAGCGCTTTGGAAGGTCCGAGCACTCTAAACCTTCCCAAGCAATGACCTGAGATCGGCGATACATGCCTCAACATGTGTGCGCAGAGCCGCCCGGTCATTCTCGCTGAGCTGCTTCGATTGGACATCCTGCCAGTTGAATTTGATGGTTTCCCTAAGGGTCGCCAAGTCGTGGTAGAGCCTTTCCTTCTCAGGCATCAATTTTCCTCCAAGTAGCTGACGTCGCCTTTGAAAGGTAATGATGCGAACGATCTGAAAGCTCATGAGTGCCCCCAATCTTACCGCACATCTGGGTGCGCCCGAAGAGGCTGGGTGCTTCACTCGAATAAGGTGGAAGAAGCACTCGGCGGGCGGGCAGCGGGGAACGTCCGCTAAGGGTGGAAAGCGGACGTCAGAGTCCAGCCAGCCGCGTCAGTGTGGTCCAGTGGATGCAAACCACCGGCTTGCGGCCAGCAGCAGGTATTCTGGACACATCCTTAGCGACGATCTTGCCGTCCAAGCGCAGGTAGAACCTGATCGCTTTTTCGTTCGTCTCGAACACCCAAAGATGCAGACTGCTCAACCTCGCTTCCTCCCTCAGTCTACGGGCAGCCTCGCGGAGCAGTCGCTCACCGATCTGCTGTCCGCGCAAAGATGGCAGGACATGCAGATTGTCGACTCGGCTGCCTAGCTGCGGGTCCGCATCAGAAAGCGCGCAGACAAATCCCACCAGGCGATGGTCTTGATCCTCGGCGACTTCTAAGACTTGTCCGGGCCGCCGGCTCGCGAACATCTCTGTCCAGTGACTGAGCCTCTCGGCCTCGATAGGGCCGCGGAGAAACTCAGGTTCGAGAAGTGATGCGTAGGCATCACGCCAACTCTGGACGTGAATAGACGCAATGGCGGAGGCATCTCCCTGTCCTGCCGACCGGATTATCACATTCGCCACCGTCGATATCTTGAGCCGGCTCGGCTGTGGGTCAAGGCCCCAGGGGCGGGCAGGAATGTCCGCAATGGTCGAACTGGAACATTGCCGGAGGAGCGTTCGTCAGCTCAGATCGTGGTACACGGCTTCGATGTTGTAGCCGTCCGGATCGAGGACGAACGCGCTGTAGTATCCCGGGTGGTAGTGGGGTCGCAGGCCCGGCGGTCCGTTATCCTTGCCGCCGGCCGAAAGTGCCTCGCGGTGGAACCCATCAACCGCCTCACGACTGCCGGCGCGAACCGCGATGTGGAGTCGTCCTTCGGCGGCCCCTCGCTCCGAGATCCAGAACCAAGGTCGGCGATCGCCGTAGCCGGTGGTCCTCTCGCCAGCCGTGGGATCGTCGAAGAGGCGTCGCACACCGAGCGGGGCAAAGGCTCGGTCGTAGAAGCTGATCGAGCGGACGAAATCGGATACGCCGAAGGTGACATGATCGATCATCGCGAACTCCGACTTGCCCGGCCATCCATTCATCGCAGAAGATCGCGAATGTCCGCAATGGGTCGATAACGGGCATCCGGGTCGGGGTCCGCCATGGGCGGAAATCGGCATAGGGAGAGGTGGAATGCCGTCAGAGGTCGGCTGAGTTGTCGATGACCATATGTGCGTTCCCGCGCGGGCTGCACTCTGCCTCGTAGCGCGTGAATGCCGGTCCATACCGTTGAATATAGAGTTCGGATGCGCCGACTGGAAAAAAGTCGAAAGCGGATGTTGCGGGTTAGGCTCAGTGCCGTGGATCGCCAGCCAGGCGCATGGTTAAAAATACCGGTTAACCAAAGGATCGACAGAGCGGGTAAGTCGTTCGGGCGGCAGGCGAGCGAGCGTGCTCGCCCTCACACGGAGACAATGTTCATGCGTCTGTTACAGCAATCCGAACTCAGCCATGTCAGCGGCGGCACCTATTCGTGCGGCTGCTTTTGCCCCCCGAGCAACAATCAGCCGAGCAAGGGCAAGAGGAGCAAGAACAATAACGGCTACGGCAACGGCCCTGAGTCCGGCCCCGCCCCGGGTAATTCCGGCAAAACGGGCGGCGGCAAGAACCAGAATTTCGGCCCCCGCGGCCCCCGCTAGAGCGGGATGAAATAGGCTCGAATTGTCATTGCGAGGAGCGCAGCGACGACGCCTGTCCTGAGC
>JALYGI010000148.1 GCA_030777185.1 Pseudomonadota bacterium | reverse complement strand
GATCACGTGATCGCCGGGGCTCAGAACCCGAAAGGTCCCCGCCAGATAATGGAGCCTTGCAGGCTTGCCCTTGTTGGACATCAGCATCGTTCACTTAGCCTTCAAAAGAGTTTCGGCTGATCCGGTCTGGGCGGCGAATAGGAGCGCCGCGGCGCGCGCTCAACCCCTTCGCCAACACTTGCCTCCACCCGCCCGTCGGCGAAGACCAGCCGCAACCGGCCTGCCGCCCGCGCCGCACCGGCCGAGATGAGCGTATGCCCGCTTTTATCCTCCACCCGCGCATAGCCCTTGGCGAGCGGCTTGTCGGGATGAGCCAAAGCGGCGATGCGCCACAGGCTCTCCAAGGTTCGCCTGCCCTCGTCCATCTTGCGCTGGACGAGAGCTGGAGCCAGCCTGACTGCGCCGAGACGGTCCGCGCTTCGCCGGACCACCATGTCCAGCAAAGACGGCCGAAGTGCCCCGGCGGCGTGGCCGAGATCTGCGCGGGCATGGCTGAGCCGCGCCGACAGGGCGCGCGGCAGGCGTTCGGATAGCTCGTCCAACTTCTGCTGCTGGGGCGCGAGCAGAGCCTCGCGCTTCGGAAAGCGCCGGAGGCCGTTCTCCAATTGCTCGCCCGCCCGCTCGACCGAACGCCGCGCGCAACGCGTCGAACGCAGCCCCATCTCCCGCACCTGCGCCAGCAGCTCCGATCGGACCGGCACCGCCATTTCCGCGGCAGCCGTGGGGGTCGGCGCCCGCACGTCGGCGGCAAAGTCGCAGAGCGAGGTGTCGGTCTCGTGTCCGACCGCCGAGATGATCGGGATCGATGAGGCGGCGACGGCTCGGACCACCTCCTCCTCGTTGAACGCCCAGAGGTCCTCGATCGAGCCGCCGCCCCTTGCGACGATCAGCAGATCGGGCCGTGCCGGCAAGGCTTCGAAGCCGCGCACGGCCGCAGCCACCTGTGCGGCTGCGCCTTCGCCCTGAACCGCCACCGGCCAGACGATGACGTGGCTAGGGCAGCGATCGGCGAGGCGGTGGAGAATGTCGCGGATCACCGCCCCGGTCGGCGAGGTGACCACACCGATCGTTCGCGGAAGGAACGGAAGCCGCTTCTTTCGCCCGGCATCGAACAGCCCCTCGGCGGCAAGCGCGCGGCGCCTCCTGTCGAGCAGCGCCATCAGCGCGCCTTGGCCGGCCAGCTCCAGCTGATCGACGACGATCTGGTATTTGGAGCGGCCGGGATAGGTGGTGAGCTTTCCCGTCGCGACCACTTCGATGCCGTCTTCGGGACGGAAGCGGAGCATCGCCGCGCATCCCTTCCAGATCACGGCGTCGATGCACGCTTTGTCGTCCTTCATCGTGAAGTAGCAATGGCCCGAGGCGTGGCGCTTGAAGCCCGAAATCTCGCCGCGCAGGCGCACCAGGCCGAAGGCATCCTCGACCGTGCGCTTCAGCCGGCTCGACAGCTCGGACACTGACATGGCAGGCGCGTTGTCGCCGGGCGTCTCGGTTGCTAACAGCCCGTCTTGCGGAGGAGGAAAAGCGTTCATGAATGTCCTGCTGATCGGCTCGGGCGGGCGGGAACATGCGCTGGCCTGGAAGCTGGCGCAATCGCCGAAGCTCGGCAAGCTGTTCGCCGCGCCCGGAAATCCCGGTATCGCCGAGCACGCCCGGCTTGTCGATATCGATCCTGCCGATCATCGGTCCACCGTCGATTTTTGCCTCAAGAATTCGGTCGAGCTGATCGTGATCGGGCCGGAAGCGCCGCTGGTGGACGGGCTGGCCGACAACCTCCGGACGATGGGCTTTGCAGTGTTCGGCCCGAACAGGGTTCCGGCACAGCTCGAAGGCTCCAAAGGCTTCACCAAGGATCTGTGCGCCCGCCACGGCATTCCAACCGCTCGCTACGTGCGCGCGTCCGACCGGCTGGCAGCGGAAGCGGCGCTCGAGGATTTCAGTTTTCCCGTCGTCATCAAGGCGGATGGGCTGGCGGCGGGCAAGGGCGTGATCATCGCGGGCTCGGCCGCTGAGGCCGACGAGGCGCTGGCCACGATGTTCGACGGCGGCTTCGGAAGCGCAGGCTCGGCCGTTGTCATCGAGGAGTTCCTAGAGGGTGAGGAAGCAAGCTTCTTCGCGCTCACCGACGGAAAGACGATCCTTCCCTTCGGCTCGGCCCAGGACCATAAGAGGGTGGGAGACGGCGACACCGGCCCGAATACCGGCGGCATGGGGGCCTACAGCCCCGCCTTTGTCCTGACGGCGGAGCTTGAGCACCGGGCACTTGTCGAGATCGTTGAGCCCACCGTTCGCGCCCTGGCCGAGCGCGGCACACCTTATTCCGGCGTTCTTTACGCGGGCCTGATGCTGACCGGAGAAGGCCCCAAGCTGATCGAGTATAATGTCCGCTTCGGCGATCCCGAATGCCAGGTGTTGATGATGCGACTCGAAAGCGACCTGCTCGACCTGATGACGGCCGTTGCACGGGGCAGGTTGGCGGAGCTGCCGCCGCCGAGCTTTGCCGATGCAACCGCGCTGACGGTGGTGATGGCGGCGGACGGATATCCCGAAGCTCCGGCAAAGGGCGGACGTATCGCGGGGCTGGACGCGGTGGCGGATGCGAAGATCTTCCAGGCGGGCACATCCCTCGCCGGCGGCAAGCTCGTTTCCAGCGGAGGCCGGGTCCTCACCGTGACGGCCCTCGGCACGACGATCTCGGAGGCGCGGGAAAGGGCTTATTCCGCCATCGAGGC
>JALYGI010000147.1 GCA_030777185.1 Pseudomonadota bacterium | reverse complement strand
GGCGTAACCTGATCGGGCGCGAGCCAGACCCCGAGCGCATCCGCCGCTGGTCGATCGAGCGGAACGTCCCCGCCGGCACGCCCCCGACCTTCATCTCGGCCGCCGCGGACGACGCGGTCGTGCCGGTTGAGAACAGCATCATGATGTTCACCGCCCTCAAGGCCGCAAAAGTCCCTTCGGCGATGCACATCTTTGACGTCGGCGGTCACGGTTTCGGATCGCTCAGCGACGCGGGCGGGCCCGGCCGCTATTGGCCGCAGCTCTTCCAGGATTGGCTCAGCCGGCAGAAGCTCGTCCAATCCCATATTGCGGGATGATATTCCAAAATATGGCTATGATTTCAAATCCGGCTGCGGCATAAGCATCGCCGGAGAGGATCACTGGAGTGCGAGCGGTGGCGAGCCATGCGTTTCGAATGCAGCTGAAGCCGGGCATGGCCGAGGAATATCGCCGCCGCCACGACGACATCTGGCCCGAGCTCGCCGATCTTCTGCGTGAGGCCGGTATCTACGATTATTCGATCTTCCTAGATCCCGAGACGGGTGCGCTGTTCGCGACGCTGAAGCTGCGTGAAGACAACAAGCGCGACGCACTTCCTTCCCACCCGATCATGCGGCGCTGGTGGGACCACATGGCCGACATCATGGACGTCGAGCCGGACAACAAGCCCCGCGAGTGGCCGCTCGTGCCGATGTTCCACCTCGCTTAAGGACAAGACCAGTGGCTGCCACCAATCACGACATCCCGCGAGCGACTGTCACCGACGCGATCCAGCGGCTGATGCACAACCTGGTCAACATCAAGGACGAAACCGGCGAATTCCTCCTCCATCTGGAGGACGGGCGCATCATCGATACCAAGGGATGGGCCGGCTGGGAATGGACCCACGGCGTTGGGCTGTTCGGCATGTGGCGTTACTACGAGCAGACCGGCGACGAGAAGGCGCTTTCCATCATCAAGCAGTGGTTCGAGGACCGCTTCGCAGAAGGCACGCCGACCAAGAACATCAACACGATGGCGCCGTTCATCACACTCGCTTACCTCTACGAACACGAACCGGACCCGCGCTACGTCCCCTATCTCGACACCTGGGCCGAATGGCTGATGGCCCCGGACGGCCTCCCAAAGACCGAGGAGGGCGGGTTTCAGCACATCGTCTACAATGACGAGAATCCGGGGGAGATGAGGGACGACACGCTGATGATGAGCGTGCTCCCGCTGGCCAAGATCGGCCTGCTCCTGGATCGGCCGCATTATATCGAGGAGGCCAAAAGGCAGTTCCTCGTCCACATCAAATATCTGTTTGACCGGAAGACGGGGCTCTGGTTCCACGGCTGGGACTTTGGCGGCCGGCACAATTTTGCCGAGGCGCTTTGGGCGCGCGGCAATTGCTGGGTGACGATCGCGATCCCCGAGATCATCGAGATCCTCGACCTCAAGCCCGGCGATGCCTTCCGCACCTTCCTGATCGACACGCTCGCCGCGCAGGTGAAGACGCTTGCCGAGACGCAGGACGAGAGCGGCCTTTGGCATACGCTCGTGATGGACCCGTCCTCCTATCTAGAGGCGTCGGCGACGGCGGGCTTCGCCTACGGGATCCTGAAGTCGGTCCGTAAGGGCTATCTCGACCGCAAGTACGAGGCGGTCGGCATCCTGGCCGTCGAGGGCGTGCTCGCCAACATCAGCGAGGACGGCGAGCTGCAACAGGTCTCGTTCGGGACCGCGATGGGCGACACGCTGCAATTCTACAAGGAGATCAAGCTGACCTCGATGCCCTACGGCCAGTCGCTGGCCGTGCTCGCGCTCGCCGAGTTCATGCGCACCTACATCTGATCCAGCCCCACCGCCGAGCACCCGCAAAGAGGCGCCGCGCGGCCAGCAGAGGAACCTCCAATATGGCCATCACTGGCGCATTCGCACCGACCGGAAGCCGGCCCGTCCGCTGGTACAATTACGGCGCCTACGGATCGGTCGACATCCTGGGCGCCGGATCGATGGCCGTGATCAGCGGATGGGTGCTGATCTTCTACACGACCTTCTGCGGCCTTGAGGCATGGCAGGCTGGCCTGATCTTCACCGTGGCGCGCGTGCTCGACGCGATCGCCTCTCCGATCATCGGCCACATCTCCGACAATATGGGCTACACCGCGCTCGGGCAGCGCTTCGGCCGACGGCGCTTTTTCCTCCTCGCCGCCATTCCCCTCCTCCCGTCCTTTGCGATCATGTGGGTCGATGGCCAGTCCTTCTGGTACTATCTCGTCACCTATGTGATGTTCGAGCTCGTCTACGCGTCGGTGATCATCCCGTACGAGACGCTCGCCGCGGAGATGGGCAAGGACTATAAGACCAAGGCGAAGTTCGCCGGCATCCGCATCCTCTTCGCCCAGGCGTCCGCCATCCTTGCGGGCTTCCTCCCCGCCATGCTGATCGAGACGCTGGGCAGGGAAAGCGCCGACACCTTCCTCTACATGGGCATCCTCTTCTCGATCCTTTTCATGATCACGGCGGGGCTGCTGTTCCTGTTCAGCTGGGAGCGGCCGCCCTCCGAGATCGTGGCGCTGCGGCCAGAGGGCTCCGCCAAGCCGAGCGTCGGCGCCGCAATCAAGGCGCTCTACCGGAACCTCTTCTCCACCTTCCGGATTCGCGCCTTCCGGCTCCACCTCGGCATGTATCTAGGCGGCTATATCAGCCAGGACGTGTTCAACGCCGCTTTCACATTTTTCGTCGTGTTCGCACTGGCCGGATCGATCACGATCGCCTCGACGCTGCTCGGGACCATGTACATCGTCCAGTTCGTCGCGGTGATGATCGCCATCAACCTCGCGCTTCGGATGTCGCCCGCCTTTGCCTATCGGCTGGCGGCGGCGAGCTTCGCGATCGGAGTCATCACACTGCTCCTGATGTGGAACGCCGGCGTGCGCTCGGGCAACCTCCTGCTGTGGGTGCCGATCGTGATGGCTGGCCTCGGCCGCGGCGCGCTCAACTACATCCCCTGGGCGACCTACAATTACATGGCCGACGTCGACGAGATCGTGACCGGCCGCCGGCGCGAAGGCGCGTTCGCGGGCGTCATGACCTTCGTCCGCAAGATGACCCAGTCGGCCGCGGTTGCGGGCGTCACCGCGATCATGAGCTGGGGCGGGTTCGTCTCGGGGGCCGAAGTGCAGAGCCCGCAGGCGATCAACACGCTCGCCATCGTGCTCGGCGTCGGCACGATAGGAATGCTCATCTTCGGCGTGCTGGTCTCGCTCCGCTTCAAGCTCGATCCGAAGACGCACGCCGTGCTGATGGACGAGATCGACCGGTTCAAGAGCGATCCGGACAAGCCGAGTTCGCCAGAGACCCGAGCGGTGGTCGAGGATCTGACCGGATGGCGGCACGACCAGCTCTGGGGCCGCAATCCGGTCGTGGGTGTGGGCATGATGCAGCCGCACTAATCGGCCCGAGGCGGTTGCAAGAAGAGCGTGGGGAAATATCCCCGCGCCCTTTGTTTTAGGTTGACGTTATTGGAGGTTCACGAAGGCGCCGCCGTCCACCAGCAAGGCGGCGCCCGTCACGTATCTGGCGAGATCGGAGGCGAGGAAGACGACCGGCCCTTCCATATCGTCGGGCTGCCCCAACCGCCCGAGTGGGATGCGGCCTTCCATGTAGCGGCGCTTCTCCTGGTCGGCCAGATCCTCCTTGTTGATTTCGGTGAGAATGGTCCCCGGAAGCAGCGAGTTGCAGCGAATGCCATAGCGGCCGAGCGCGATGGCGGCCGACTGCATCAGCGAATGAAGGCCCGCCTTGGTCGGCGTGTAGTGGGTCTGATATTCGCCGCCGACCAGCGCCGAGATCGAGCTCATCGCGATGATCGAGC
>JALYGI010000146.1 GCA_030777185.1 Pseudomonadota bacterium | reverse complement strand
TGCCGTTGCCGCCATTGCCGACCAGTTCAGCGGTCCTTAGCCTCGCTCACGACCGGGCGTGCTCTTTTCAGCTCGAGGTCAACGGCCCAAGTAGGCGAAACTGACATCCTGACTGTCCGCAATGGGTGGAAAGCGGACGTTGCTTCTTTATGCCTTCAGCACCGTGGTAACGCGATCAGCCCGTCAGAATAGTGCGGGCGACCTATAGACCATCCAATGGGTCGAAAAGCCGACATTACCAATGCGAATGATGCCATGGTCTAAATGGCTCAATCTTAGCGATAGAACCCGCTTACGATGCGGCACCTGTTAAAGCGATCTGGACGGTGATAGACTCTCTGAGGTCGGAACAGGGAGTGATGCAACATGCTTGATCTCATGCTTCTCGTCGCCGCAGGGTTGCACCAAACAGCTCCTACAAACGGGCCGGAGAGCCCCCAAGTCCATGCTTCGCAAGAGAGTAACGAAGCAGCGACGGAGGAGATTGAGGTGCGCGGTCGCCGTCGCATCTGCAAGCTGGAGCGTCTGAATTCAGCGGAGTCCCGCCTCGACCGGACCCGAATCTGCCTCACCGCGAGGGAATGGAACCAGAGGCGCGACGAGGCCGTCGCGTTTTACGATGACATTCCGCGCCGTAACCCGCGGAAGGGCCCAAGCTCCACTGCGGGTCCGGACGTACCTGCTCCAAACTGACGTCGCTCTGCTTCAGCTTGTGAGCGCAGCACGGTCCTGCGTCCTGTAGCTTGGTGATTTTCAGTCTGTGTGCCGAATAGATCTGAATCGATAGCGCGGAGGAGCGCTGTGCAGCGTCTTCCATCCGAAGAGGTTGGGCCTCCTGGTCCTCAGGGCCTTCAATAGGATGAAAGTTTCGGCATCCCGAAGCTCACCGCCTTGCGCTGTTACCTGGAGGTTTGCCTATGCTCAGCGCCGCCGCCGGCGCTCGGGCGGGCCAGCCACGCGAATGAAGGAGTTGAGCTGGCAGCGCTCGCCCCTGACGATCAGCGCCGAAAAGCGATCTAGGATCCTGGTGCCACGCGTATCGACCCCAATGGCGTGGGCATAAGGCAGGTCGAAGCAGGGTCCAATGACATTCGCGCGATACCAGCGCCGCCCTCGGTCCTGAATGTAGATCGTATCCTCGTCGTCAGCGCGAAACGTGCGGATCGTGGCGTTGCTTGGGAACGGGATCCGGGCCTCCTCCCCGATCGCAGGAGGAGCGGCGGAGGCAGCCACTGGGGTGGACAGCAGGGCCACGGCCAGGATCAATTCGGGTCTCATAGTCCGAAGAATAGTTTCGTCAGGTGAACCGCGCCTGAGCGGCTAACGTCGGCACGATGGCTGTGAATGTCTGCTTTGGGTGGAAGATACGGTAATGGGCCGCGCCTCCTGGTTTTGAGGAGTGGCTGTCCCCCGGTCATGATGGAGCGGGGTTTCAGGTGTGGTGCCTCGGAGCCCCGCTTCCCTGATGGAGGACAGCCGTGGAGCATTATGCCGGATTGGATGTGTCGTTGGAAAAGACGAGTGTGTGCGTCGTCGATGCCCAAGGCCAGGTGGTGCGCGAGGCGAAGGTAACGAGCGAGCCAGAAGCTCTGATCGGCTTCTCTCCAGATCCTGGCGACACACAAGCTCGCCATCGTCCGAAGAGCGCGACCGGCTATCGTGCATTCCACAGCTACGAAACTGATTGCGACCCGTTGATAGAGGCGGCGGACGGACGGGTCGTCAACAGCCTGGCCTTTGAGGAACTTACCCCCTCGTCGCAGAACCTCGCCAGCAATCGCGCAGACTAGTGAGGGGCCGATGCTCCTGCCGCGGGCCGCAGGAACGACGAACATGTCGAACACTTCGGCTCCGATTGTGCAGTGGTGAAGATCGTAGGCTTGCCTCCAGCCGGCGAACCCCACGAGATCACCTTCTTTCAGGGCGACGTGCATCTCGAACTCCTGGCCAAAGCCGTCCCGTGCAAGCCCCTCCGCTGAGCCGTGCCAGTCATCGTTGTAAGTTTCTCGCATGTAGCTTCTCAGCAGCGCCGCGACGTCTGGCACGTCAGCGCGGGTCGCAGGACGGATATTCACCCGGTGGGTTTTGGTAGTCACGGCTGAACCCCTTCGTCTCGGGCGAGCCGGTAATTGGCTCAATTTCGGAAAAGATGGCAACTCGGCGCTGACGTATTGATAGCCTAGCGGCGATAGGGTTCGAACAAACCATTTTCCTAGTGAGAGCGCGCTGCGATCTCTCTCGAGGGCGCTGGTTGAGCCAAATCAGCGGGAACTCGGTTGAACGCCTGCAATAGGCGTGAAGCCGAGATTCGGCGAATATCCGCAATGGGTGGGAAACGGACATTCGTGCTCCAGGTCTGAACGGTGGCTCCTGGCCGAAAGCAGATTGCCCCGGTTGTGGGCGGCCCGAGCACGGAAACAGACCCGGCGGATCAGTCGCTGCAAACGTAATATGCTACGCGGTATGGACGGCCCCAGCACCGACGAAGCCTCTCAACAGCCGGCAGATTAGCATCCGACCTGAAGCATCGGCCAGCTTCGCTGCAATCCGCTACCGGCACGCTGCGCGCGGCTAGCCTCTGATAATAGCTTTCGAAACTTTGCCAGTCGCGCGTTACGAAAGCGTAAGTGGCGGCCACATAGCTGTTCCAATCAAGGCGCTGTTGGGATGTATCGGAGCTAAGCTGGGAAGGCCCGAGATAAAATTGTGCTCGCCGCTCCTGACCGTCGGCAAGCGCGATCTGAGCGGCATGAAAGTTTAAGTTTGCGCGCTCGTTCTCACGCAATGTCGCTGCGTTGCGTTTTAGATATCGGTCGATCAGGATCAGTGCCTCGGGATTGCATCCCCTGAAACGCAGGCGTCTCCACCCTTGGTCGTTCTTCTGGTCGAAGGCCCGGTAGCCCAGCTGCAGATCAGCTAAACCCCGCGACAGGAGAACACGACATTCGGTCGGGGTCGGTGGCGCTGGCTGTGCCGCTGGCGCTGGAGTCTGAGCAAGGAGAACGAGACCGGCGGGGAAGGAGCTGATCACAGGCCGTTAGCAGCATCGTCTCTTTTGGTGGTCAAGGTGCCAGTATCTATGCGACGCCCGTGCGCCCAAGAAGAGCTGCCCCCGCTCCCAGCGGGCTTCGACGTGGCGAGGTAAGCCTAACGTCCGCAATGGGTGGAAAGAAGAGATTCGCCTGAATGTCCGCAATGGGTCGTAAGCGGACTTTGCCCAACGCGTCAGTGGCTGGGGAGCGGGCATCCAGCTTAGCAAGGGAATAGAAGGAGCGAGCTACTTAACACCCGCCTGCGGGACCTTCTTGCCGAATAAATAGGTACTGCATTCCGACCAATTTGCCGGTTTCGGGAGGAACTCTGCACGCCGAACTGGTGGCGATGTCGACGAGACAAGCTCCGCTCTAAATCCGCGCTTGGCGAGCAGCGCGAGAAGCGAATCTGTGCCATCTAGGTGCCCCGCGCCTACGGCGACGAGCGTGACGCCGGGCTCCGCCATTCGTCGCACAAGCTCGGCGGCCCAAGCGGCATTGCGAGCCGTAAGAAGGGGCTGCCGGAGCGCTTGCACGTAGAACGGCTGTTTACCTTTGGTCCAGAGGGCGTCCAGCTTGTACTCACCCCGAGCCCACTGATGGTACATGGCCATCCGCTCGCCAAGCGTTATGGGACGGCCTACAGCGTCAAGCGCCTCTCGCAGCATGCGGCGCTGCTGCGGTTCGGGTATCCGGGACACGGCCGCCACTACCGCATCTCCGTCCTCGATCGCGACGACGGGCTTCTTTGCCTCTCGGAACGCTTGCTTTAACTGATGATCGGCTCCGGTTCCCATCGGAGGTGTCTTCATCTGTTGCGCCGCTAGCCCCACGTAGACAGCCGCAATCCAGCTCGGCAGACGGTCCAGCATTGCCGTTTGGTTTTCGGGCAACATGGCCGACATCCCGAGCCATTTTGCTCTTTGCTTCCCCTTTACTCGCTTGACGATGGGTGGCTGCGGCGGCGCCGCGTCCGTCATCAGGTCTACAAGCGATCTTGAGTCCCCGCTGTTCTCGCGCAGTCCCGTTTCGGTGATCAGCAGCCGAGCCTCGTGGATAATTTGCTCCAGTTGAGGGCTGCGCCAGTCAAAACTTGGTGGCAGCTGATGAATGGTTCCAAACAGGTATATGGTTGTGTCCGCATCGGCCACCTTCCAGATCATCGGGTTAGGCATGTAGTCCTGACCCATGAAGGCGCGCTGACACGCGATCATGGCGGCACGCCCCGCAGTCATCTCCGCTGTTTTCTCCGGGGTTTGTGGTCGCGTAGCCGCTTGCCCCTTCGCGATGATTTCCAGCACCTCAGGCGAGGGACCGGCTTGCTGAATGGCCGGAGTGAAAATCGCCATTGCAAGAAAGAGCGACGACACTGGAGCAAGTCCTCAAGAGATCAATGTACTGAGGATATCGAAGGCATCGCCTGTTAGCCAGATCGTTCCTCGCCTGATCGGCCGCGCCAGCAAACGTCGCCGGCCACTGCGAACCTGAACGTCTGCAATGGGTGGAAAGCGGACACTCAGTCGCGCTTAGTAAGTGCGCTTTCAAGCCAGTGGATGCGCTTGTGCCACTGCTTCGCCACCTTGGCAGACCCTGCAATCGTGAGGCGCACTTTCGAACGCTGAAGCTCGGCTTCCAACTCGTCTCGACTGAGCTTCGCCAACTCGTCATCAGTGTCAGGAACGCCCGAACGCTTGCCCATGCACGCAGTTTTGCCGCTTGCGGCAATGTCCGCAATGGGTCGAAGGCGGTCGCTCCCTTCAGCCGGGCACCAACGCCACTTCGCCTCCGTCAATGGCGATCGCCGCCGTTCGCAAGGCACCAGAAGGGTCTTGTGATGATTGTATTTGCACTCTGCGCCATGTGGTGTATTAGTGCTATAACACGCGCCGGAGGCCACATGTTTGGATCATTTCTGCTGAAATTTTCCGCTTTGGTTTCCGGAGTGTCGGACGCCGAGGCTCAGACCAGGCCAACTTTATTGATCGTCGGCTCACCTCATTTTAGCAATCCCGGCCGAGACGTCATCAACGTACGAGTACCCGACGTCCTTACACCAGAGCGACAA
>JALYGI010000145.1 GCA_030777185.1 Pseudomonadota bacterium | reverse complement strand
CCTGCAGCTCCCGCGGCGGCGGCACGTTGGTGATCATGGTCACCAGGCCGTCGGCGGGCGCGATGATCAGCCGATCGTCGCGAGGCGTCGTCCGGATTGGATCCCGGAAAAAGGCCGCGACCCAGATGGTGAGGCCGATCAGCGGGAACCCGATCTCGTCCGAAATGAAGAACAGGAAGGCAAGCGTGATGGCGGCCGAGATGACGACGAACTTGCGCCCTTCCGGGTGGACCGACGGCCAGCGCCAGCGGACATTCGTGGTGACGATCTCAGGCTTTTCGAGCGATGTCATGGCTCTGCCTTACCCCCGGGGTTGCCGCCGCACAACCGGCCCGGCCCGGGCTCAGCCGGGTCCGGTTGATCAGCGCCGCGCCACGTCCTACTAGCCCCGCCAAGCAGAACCTCCAGGCAAGGAAATCCCCGCCAGATGGCCAAGATCAAAGTAGTGAACCCGATCGTCGAGCTGGACGGGGACGAGATGACCCGCATCATCTGGCAATGGATCCGCGAGCGGCTGATCCTGCCCTATCTCGATGTCGATCTGCTCTATTTCGATCTTGGCGTGGAGAATCGCGACGCGACCGACGATCGCGTCACGGTAGAATCCGCTGAAGCGATCAAGAAGCATGGCGTCGGCGTCAAATGCGCCACCATCACTCCGGACGAGGCGCGGGTCGAGGAATTCGGCCTCAAAAAGATGTGGAAATCGCCCAACGGCACGATCCGCAACATCCTCGGCGGCGTCGTCTTCCGCGAGCCGATCGTGATCGAAAACGTACCCAGGCTGATCCCCGGCTGGACGGATCCGATCGTCGTCGGTCGCCACGCATTCGGCGACCAATATAGGGCGACCGACTTCCGCGTCCCCGGCCCTGGCAAGCTCACCATCAAGTGGCAGGGCGAGAATGGCGACACGATCGAGCATGAGGTGTTCGACTTCCCGACAGCGGGGGTCGCGATGGGCATGTACAATCTCGACGATTCGATCCGCGACTTCGCCCGTGCCTGCCTGAATTTCGGGCTCGACCGCCAATGGCCGGTCTACCTTTCGACCAAGAACACGATTCTCAAGGCCTATGACGGCCGCTTCAAGGATATCTTCGAGGAGGTGTTCGAAGCCGAGTTCAAGCCGCAGTTCGAGGAAGCGGGCATCGAGTATCAGCACCGCCTGATCGACGACATGGTGGCTTCGGCACTGAAATGGTCGGGCAAGTTCGTCTGGGCCTGCAAGAATTATGACGGGGACGTGCAGTCGGACCAGGTCGCCCAGGGCTTCGGGTCGCTTGGGTTGATGACCTCGATCCTGATGACCCCCGACGGCAAGACCGTGGAAGCGGAGGCCGCTCACGGCACCGTTACCCGCCACTTCCGCATGCACCAGCAGGGAAAGGCGACCTCGACGAACCCGATCGCCTCGATCTTCGCCTGGACGGGCGGGCTCAAATATCGCGGCAAGTTCGACGGCACACCGGACGTGACGCGCTTCGCCGAGACGCTCGAGCGGGTCTGCATCGAGACGGTTGAGCAAGGCCAGATGACCAAGGACCTCGCCATCCTGATCGGGCCCGATCAGAGCTGGATGACCACCGAGCAATTTTTCGAGGCGGTGCGCGTCAATCTCGAAAAGGCGATGGCGACCACAGCTTGAAGTGAGACAGACGCGCTACGCGTCCAGCCTACGACGGGATTTACGCCACAGGCGACCGGACATGCTCCGGCCGAATCCCGAAGCCCAGGAAAGCGGCGGGTATCCGGCGGAGCAGGGCAGAGCGGCCGAGCAGGCGTAGCGGCAGCGGTGGTTCGACAGGTGCCTGTCCCGCCAGCAGCGGCGTCACGATGCGCTTTTGGGCGGCATTCTGGAACCCCTGAATCGCGCGCACCGCAAGCCTCCGCCGCGCTTCCACCTTGGCGAGCAGCGGGTCGGGATCCGTTCCGCGCGCCATCGGTCCCGCCAGGATGTTCGCGGCGGCGACCGCGTCCTGAACGGCGACGTTGATGCCAACCCCTCCGATCGGCGACATCGCATGGGCTGCATCGCCGATGATGAGCAGGCCCGCTCGGTGCCAGCATTCGAGCCGGTCGAGCGCGACGGTGAGCAGCTTGACATCGTCCCAACTCCCAATCGCTGCGATCTCGGCTGCAAGCTGCGGCGCAGCCTCCGCCACCTCTGCGCGGAAGCGCTCCAAGCCCCTCGCGCGGACCTGCTCGGCCTGCCCCTTGGGAAACACATAGGCGCATTGCCAATAATGGGCGCGGTCGATCAGCGCCATGATGCGCCCACTGGTGAAGATGCCCGTCGTCTCGTTTCTCGGGGCCGGGTGCTTCGGGACCCGGAACCAAAATACGTCCATGGGCGCGCCAAGCGAGCGAAGCTTCATGCCCGAATCCTCGCGCAGCACCGAGCGACGGCCATCGGAGGCAATGGTCAGCCGAGCTCCGATGCGGGCGTTCTCGCCGCCGATCCGGCAGGCGACGCCGCATATTCTTTCCTCCTGCACGATCAGCCCGGTGGCCTCAGCCTCCATGACCAAAGTGAAGTTGGGATAGGCACGCGCTTGGTCAGCGACGAAATCGAGGAACTCCCATTGCGGCATCATCGCGATGAAGCCCCAGCGGGGGTCGAAGCCGGTGAAGTCCGCTACCGCGATGCGGCGGCCGCCGACGGTAACAGTGAGATCGTGGACCTTGTCGTGGGGACGCTCGAGCAGCTTTTCGAGCAGGCCCAGCTCGGAGAAGATCCGCAGCGTCGAGGGATGGACGGTGTCGCCGCGGAAATCGCGCAGGAAGTCGGCGTGCTTCTCAAGCACGGTCGTCCTC
>JALYGI010000144.1 GCA_030777185.1 Pseudomonadota bacterium | reverse complement strand
ATGGGTGGAAAGCGGACATTCAGCCGATGCTGGTCTGGAAAGGCCGCTGGCACGCTTCTGGGTTGGAAGCTATTGCGCCTGTGGTGAGGAGCTTTCTTCTAACAGAGCCGCTGCGGCAACGAGCGTGGGCGGGCTATCTGGTCGCGGTGCTGCTGTCGCTTGCGGCGCTGGGGATTCGCTTTGCACTTGGTGATCGACTCACGGGCTTTCCATTCCTGACTTTCTACCCGGCAGTGCTGGCTGCAGCGTTCGCCGGCGGCCGCGGGCCGGGGCTGCTGGCGGCGGCGCTTTCGGGGGCGCTGGCCTGGTATTTTCTAGTCGCGCCGGTGAATGCCTTCGGTTTTTCCTCGATCGGAGATGTTCTGGCGATCGGCCTTTACGTTTTCGTGACCGTCACCCTGGTGCTGCTCGTGCACGGGATGAACCGCGCCTACGGCTTGCTGCTCCGCTCCGAAGGCGAGCGGGCGAAGCTCAATGCAGAACTTGAACGCCGCGTCGAGGACCGCACTTCCGAACTCTTAGAGACCACCGAGCGCTTGCGAGCGGAGATAGCGGCGCGTGCAGAGGCGGAGGCGCGGGTCGCGCAGATGCAGCGGCTGGAGGCGGTCGGCCAGCTGACCGGCGGGATTGCGCACGACTTCAACAACATGCTCGCTATTGTGATTGGCAACCTTGATCTGGCGCAGCGCCGTATCGCGCGCGGCATGACCGACGTAGGGCGCTTCATCGAAAATTCGAGGGAGGGCGCCAAGCGCGGCGCGACGCTGACCCAGCGGCTGCTCGCCTTCGGGCGACGACAGCCGCTCAGCCCCGAACCGCTCAATGTCAATGCACTCGTGCATGGAATGTCGGAGTTGCTTCGGCACTCGCTGGGCGAGGAGATAGAGATCGAGACAGTGCTGGCGGGCGGTCTGTGGCGGACCTACGCCGATGCGACTCAGCTGGAGAGCGCGATCGTCAACCTCGCGGTCAATGCACGTGACGCCATGCCGGGCGGGGGCAAACTCACCATCGAAACGATGAACGCTCACATTGACGACGCCTATGCGGCCGCCAACCCGGACGCGGTGCCAGGGCAATACGTGGTCCTAGCGGTCAGCGACACGGGCGAGGGCATGCCGAAGGACGTGCTCGATCGCTCGTTCGAACCCTTCTTCACGACCAAGGCCGTGGGGCACGGCACTGGTCTAGGGCTGAGCCAGATTTACGGCTACCTCAAGCAATCAGGGGGGCATGCCAAGATTTACTCAGAGGTTGGTCGGGGCACGACGGTGAAGCTCTACTTCCCGCGCTACATGGCCGCCGAGGAGCCGGCGCGGTGCGAGAAGGCGCTGGAGCCGCTTTTGCCGGCCGCTGCCGGCGCGGAAGAGACCATCCTGGTGGTCGAGGATGAGCCGGGTGTGCGGGCGATGAGTGTCGAGACGCTGAAGGAACTTGGCTACACCGTGCTGGAGGCTGAAAACGGCCCGCGTGCGATCGAGACGCTGGAGCGGGATGGCGCCGTCGAGCTCCTGTTCACAGACGTTGTCATGCCTGGAATGACCGGCCGCGAGCTGGCCGAGGAAGTCAAACGGCGGTGGCCGAAGGTGAAGGTGCTCTACACCACCGGCTACACACGCAATGCGATCGTACATGGAGGCCGGTTGGATGCGGGCGTGAGTCTGCTGCCCAAGCCCTACAGTGCGGAAGAACTGAGCCGGAAGGTGCGCGCGGCGCTGGACGGCTGAGGCGTGGTCTTGGGTCTAAAGAGTATCTTTAGCCGGGCTTGGGTCGCGAGAGCATCCCATCAGCGTGATGGATTGCGCTCGCAGCAACAATTTCCGCAATGGGTCGGTAGCGGACATTCGGATGTGCAGGGTTGCTAGCGCCGTTCCCGCTTCGCCTGCTGGCGCATTTCCGTCTCGGTCAACTTCGGTTCAGGCCGAGGAGGCTTCGGGCGCGGGTGCAGTCCGATCGATAGGTTCTTGCTGCCACAGCCAGGATCATCGGGCGTTCCCCTGCAGACGAAGCGAGCTGCGACACAGCCCCAGCTCGTGTTCCAGCCTCGGCCTCGGAAGTAGTTGAGGATCGACACAAGCTCGAACACGGCGCGGCGTCCACAGCGGCGGCAGCGAACACGCAAGTCCGCATCCCACTTGTGGAGGTCCGCAGGATCGTTCGGCCGGATGTTGAAACCCATTTGCTCCGAAAATGGAACGAATATAGAACGGCCGCAATGCGATTCTGGAAAGGCTCGCGATGTGCAACCGCTACCGGGTCAGTGCGAAGCAGATGGAGATCGCAAAGCAATTCGGCTT
>JALYGI010000143.1 GCA_030777185.1 Pseudomonadota bacterium | reverse complement strand
CATTCCTCACGCCCTGCTGCACAATCTCAAGCACAACAAGGTGCTGCACGAGCGGGTGCTGCTGCTCACCGTCAAGATCGAGGACGTGCCCTATGTCGAGGACGGGCGGCGGTTCGAACTTACCGACCTCGGCAACGGTTTCTACCGGCTGATCCTCCGCTTCGGGTTCATGCAGGAATCGGACGTGCCGGCCGCGCTCGGCCGCGTCGAGCAGTGCGGCCCGGCCTTCAAGATGATGGATACGAGCTTCTTCCTTGCCCGCCAAACGCTTCTCACCAACGCCAAGGTGCCTGGGATGGCGCTGTGGCGCGAGAAGCTTTTCTCCTGGATGCTTCGGAACGCTGAAAGCGCGATGGAATTCTTCAAGCTCCCGCCCAACCGGGTGGTCGAGCTCGGCAGCCAGGTGGAAATCTGAGCCTGGCCGGATCGGAGGCGATTGCGGGGCCGATCGTCGTCACCGCTCTGTTCGGCGACGGCGACAATGGCTGGCTTCAGGAGCTTCGGCGCACCCATTTCCCGCCGGAGCGCAACCAAGTGCCGGCGCACCTCACCTTGTTCCACCATCTTCCGCCGAGCCTGGAGCGCGAGCTCGGACAGCGGCTCGCATTTTATGCCGCCGCGCCGCCGCCACAGGCCCGCATTGCGGGCGTGATCGATCTCGGCGCCGGCACCGCCTTCCGCGTCGAAAGCGAGGAGCTGGAAGATATACGCCACGAGCTTGCAGAGGCGTTCCGGGGGATGCTGACGCCGCAGGACAGGGCGCCGTGGCGCCCTCACATCACCATTCAAAACAAGGTCGAACCGCGTGAAGCGCGGCGACTGCAGGAGCGGCTCCGAGCCACCTTCCAGCCGCGCCCGCTAAGCCTCAAGGGCATGGGGTCATGGCGTTATCTTGGCGGCCCGTGGGAGCCGATCCGCAGCCATGTCTTCCGCGGCTGAAGGCGGATTTCAGTCGTTCTGGCCGACGCCCTCGCAGCTATAATCGAACGCGGCGAGGCCGGCCTCCAGGTGCGAGGCCAGCAGCGGCATGTCCATCAGCTCGTCGACGGCCGTTTCAGGATCGGTATCGTTGGCGTCGGCCATCGCATCCTCCCATTCGCTGGCGTCGAAGGTGCCGCGACCGACCCAGGCGAGCGCCAGCGCCTCGGCGAGCTGATCATCGGCAAGATCGTCGAGCATCGCCCGCATCTCCTCCTCGACGCCTGAATTCAGCTCGTCCTCTAGGACTGACAGGGCCTGGTCCTCCGCATCGTCGTCGAAATCGTCGACATTGTCGGGGTCCTCGTCGGGATCCAGAGCAGGGACTTGCGCTTCCATTTCCTTGGCCCGGAGGATGAGCCTGCAATAGGTCTCTAGCGGGGTCAGCAGGTCCATTTTCGTCTCCGTCACGCTTCAACTTGGCCTTGCAACGTGAGGAGGCGGCGGCGGGTTCCGGAGCCCGAAGCTGCGGTTGACCGGAATCGCGGTGCTGCCTATAGCGCCGCCACGCCGGTTCCCTCTGTTGGAACGCAGCCTTTCGGGGCGGAGTAGCTCAGCTGGTTAGAGCAGCGGAATCATAATCCGCGTGTCGGGGGTTCAAGTCCCTCCTCCGCTACCATCCTTTTCCGTTGAGCATCAAAAACTTGCGACCGTGAATTGGAAAAGGGAGCGGCGATGTGCGGTTCCGTCATGGGTCGCGACCGCCTCAAGAATGGGGCTCATCCCAATTGGGGGACATAGCTGACCAGAGGATTGGAAGCGTGCCACTATTCAGTGATCTTAGCGACGGGGTAGGGCGCGAAGGCACCGTTCAACGAATGTCTCGACTTGGCCGATAGCGGAAGGTCTGCTGTTGGGCCCAGGAGGCGATAGCGGACATAGGTTCAGGCTAGCCGAGAATGCCCTACGACCCATTGCGGACACTGGATCCATGGCTGCTATGCGCCCATTGTGGGACATTGCTGTTAGGAGCAATATCCCACCGCTGCTACGGCGACTGGAGGCTTTCTGCCTCACGACCGGCGCTAGCTTATGGGCCCGCCAACGGGGGGAGGGACGATGAAACTCAGTAGAGCCGTATTCACAATGGCAGCGGCCGGGGCTGCTGTAATGCCGACCGCGCCTGTTGCCGCTGCGCCTGGAGAGGTGGGCCTCGTCGGCACCTGGCGTCTCATTCGCTACGAGAACATCGATTCCAGAGGAACGGTATCGAGGCCTTTCGGCGAGCAGCCAAAGGGGCACTTCATCTATGGTGCTACGGGTTACCTGAGCATCCAGATCATGCGGACTCCACCGACGTCCCCCTTTGCCTCTGGCGATGACCGGAAGGGCAGCGATGCGGAGGTGCGCAGTGCCTATGATGGCTACTCCGCCTATTTCGGCACCTACCGCGTGGACGCGGCCAAGCACCTGCTCACGCATGTCATCGAAGGAAGCTTACGGCCCAGTTTCACAGGCACTGAGCAGCTTCGCCCTTACCGCCTGCTTGGTGACACCCTGGTCATTGAGGTTAAGGGCCGTGACGGGTCTCGCTATTATCGCGAGCTTCACCGGGTGCGCTGAACAACGCTGATGCCACACCGCTCGAACACTGCGGCCGGCGCTGACAAGTTGATGGGGCAGTGCCACGTCTCCCCTGAACCGCTCGGATGGGTCTCAGTGTCAGCCGAGGCTGCGGCAAAGGTCAGGCGCGTCCGCGGCCTCGCAGAAATCGGGCTTGTGGCCGCTTTTTCGCCAATATGAAGCAACCCCCAGCCTCTCGACTAGCTTGCCAAAGGCCGGCTCGTGCCGCGCTTGCGCCAGCGGCGGCTCGAACAGCACGCGCATGACGGATGGGCCGAGCCGCTGTATGAGGCGCTCGGCCACCGCTATGGCCTCCGCATTCCGGCCAAGTGCACCCAGGGCCATCACTGGGAAAGGATCGTTCCGGGAGGGTTCCCGCGTGACCCGTTCGAGCGCACCCGCGGCGGCGTCGCGCCGCGCCGGGTCGTTCGACATCAGCGCCGCCAAGGCGGCGCTCCAGGCAGCGCGCTCTTCCGCCGGGAGGTCCATGCTCGGATCGGTGATCAATCTCAGCCCATCCTGGTAGCGGCCGTGCGACAGTGCGACTCGGATCCGCGTCCTGAACAGATAATTCTTGCCCGGCCAGAGGCCGATCGTCCGGTCGAGGATCGCTATCGCTTCTGCCG
>JALYGI010000142.1 GCA_030777185.1 Pseudomonadota bacterium | reverse complement strand
GCCCTGACCGGCGATGAGCGGCTCCACTCCGAAATATTTCACGGCGAGCACCTCCAGATTGTGGAGCGCGCGCGGAACGACGGTGCCGATGATGACGGCGTCGATCGCCTCCCGGCCGTGCCCTTCGAGCTGCAGGAGCTGGTGGAGCCACACCGCATATTCGTCGGCGGTGCGGCGGGGATCGGTCGCGATCCTCCAACGGGCGCGGATCACCCCGTCCTCGAGCAACGCGAAGACTAGATTGGTGTTACCGGCGTCGATGGCGAGCAGCATCTTTTCTCTCAAAGGAGGAAAACGTCGCCAGCGTGAATGACATGGCAAGAGCCGTCCGCCAAGCGAAGCCGTAACGCCCCCGTTTCATCCAGGCCTTCAAAGAGCCCGTTCCCGATGCTGGTGGCGAGAGCGGTGCCGACCGGATGAGCAGCGGCGAGCCAGGCGGAGCGTACGGGCGCCGGCCCCTCGCCGCGCCAACGGCCGAGCCAGCGGGCAAAGCTGTCAGCAAGGGTTTCGAGAACCAGGCCGGGCTCCGGGGCGCTGCCGGCAAGCGCAGCCAGGCTCGTGGTGGGACGGTCCAGATCTTTTGGATGCTGGGCCAGATTCACTCCAATGCCGATTACCACCAGGGTCTCGGCGCGCTCAAGCAGCACGCCCGCAAGCTTGGACCCTTCGTGCAGAAGGTCGTTCGGCCATTTGATCGTCAGCCGGTGCCCGGGAGCAAAGGCGGATGCGGCTTCATGCAGCGCTACCGCAGCGACAAGCGCCAAGGTGGCGGCGGGCGGATCTCCGGGGTGGAGGCGGACCAGCGTGCTGGCGTAGAGATTGCCGAGCGGCGAACGCCATTCCCGCCCCTGCCGGCCCCTGCCCCCCGTTTGCCGTTCGGCACGGACCCAGAGCCCCTCGGGAGCCCCCTCCCGTCCGAGCGCCAGCACATCGTCGTTGGTCGAACGGGTCTCGACGACCGTTCGGATCAGAACCGGCCTCGCTTCATCAAAAAAGGGACCCGGCCGCGTTCTTGGAAAGGATGTCCAGAGGGCGGATGAGGAGATAGCCGACCGGCGAGACGAACAGGGCAGCCGCAGCGATCAGGGCGCCTCCCAGCCAGTCGCGGCTGCGCTCGAACGCCGGCGCAGGATCGTCGAAATACATCGTCTTCACGATCTTCAGATAATAATAAGCGCCGATCACCGAAGTCGCGATGCCGACCGCCGCCAACCATGTGAGATCCGCCCGGACGGCGGCGTTGAACACGTAGAATTTCGGCCAGAAGCCCATCAGCGGCGGAATGCCGGCGAGGCTGAACATGAACATCGCCATCGCCGCTGCGAGCAGCGGCCGGCTCCGGGAGAGGCCCGACAGCGATGCGATGGTCTCGACAGGTTGCCCGACTTCGTCGCGCATTCGAAGCACGATGAAGAAGGTGCCGAGGGTCATCACCACATAAACGGCCATGTAGAAGAGCACCGAGGCAATTCCGTCGGGGGTGGCGGCGGCGAGGCCGATGAGGGCAAAGCCGACATTGTTGATCGAGGAGTAAGCGAGCAGACGTTTGATATTCTGCTGCCCGATCGCCGCGACGCCGCCAAGCACCGTGGAAGCAAGCGCCATGAAGATAACGATCTGGCGCCACTCGAAAGTGGCGGGGCCCATGCCCTCGATCGCGACCCGGGCGAGGAGCGCCATCGCCGCGACCTTCGGGGCGGAGGCGAAGAAGGCGGTCACCGGTGTTGGGGCGCCTTCGTAGACGTCCGGGGTCCACATATGGAACGGCACAGCGGAGACCTTGAAGGCGATGCCGGCCATGACGAAGACAAGGCCGAACAGCTCGCCCGTGGATACCCCGTCCCGGCCGAGCGCCAGCGAGATGTCGCCGAACAGGGTGGAGCCGGTGAAGCCGTAAAGCAAGGAAATGCCGTAGAGAAGGATTCCCGAGGCGAGCGCGCCGAGCACGAAATATTTGAGCCCCGCTTCGGCAGAGCGCGTATCACGGCGCTGAAATGATGCCAGAACGTAGGCCGAAAGGCTCAGGAGCTCGAGGCCGACATAGAGCGTCAGGAGATCGCCCGCCGAGACCATCATTCCCATGCCCACCGAAGAGAGCAGGATCAGGATCGGATATTCGGCGCGAAACACCCCATCACGGGAGAACCAGCTGGCTGCGGCGACCAGCGACGCCGCCGCGGCGATATAGATGACGACCTTGGAAAAGGCCGCGAAATTATCGGCAACGAACAGACCGTCGAATGCCACTCCGGTCGGGATGGTGAGGCCGGGAATGAAGAAAGCGGCGATGACGAAGGTCGCGATCGCAAGCCAGGTGACGAGGCGTGAGACGCGGTCCCCGACGAAGGCCGCGACCATCAGCAGCGCGAGCGAGCTCGCACTGAGGATGATCTCCGGGAGCGTCAGCGCAAGCGAGTTGCCCATCAGTGCGCTCCCGCCGCTTGTTGGTGAGCAGGCGTTGCGGCAGCATGAGCCGGAGCCGCGCCGGAGCCGCGCGCAAGCTGCGCGTCGCCTGCGGGCTTCGCCCGATCGATGCGGGCGAGCAGAACGCCCACGTCCTTCCGCATCGGAGCGAGGAAGCTTTCGGGATAGATCCCCATCCAGAGAACCACCGCCGCGATCGACGCCAGCATTCCAAGCTCACGCTTGTTGAGGTCCGGCAGTCGCGCCGCTTCGGGCGTGCGTGCGGTGCCGTAGGCGACCCGCCAGTAGAGATAGAGCATATAGGCCGCGCCGAGGACGATGCCCGTGGTCGCGACAAAGGCGACCCAGCTGTTGGCCTCATAAGCGCCGACCAGGCTCAGGAATTCGCCGACGAACCCGCCGGTGCCCGGAAGGCCGACCGACGCCATCGTGAACAGCAGGAACAGCATCGCGTAAGCGGGCATGTTGTCGGACAGGCCGCCATAGCGGTCGATCTCGCGGGTGTGGAGACGATCGTAGATAACGCCGACGCACAGGAAGAGCGCGCCCGAGACGAGGCCGTGGCTCAGCATCACGATCAAGGCGCCTTCCAAGCCCTGCCGGTTGAAGGCGAACAGGCCGATGGTGACGAAGGCCATGTGCGCGACGGACGAATAAGCGATGAGCTTCTTCATATCCTTCTGCACCAGCGCCACGAGCGAGGTGTAGACGATCGCCACCATGGAAAGGCCCATGACAAGCCAGAAGAGCTGGGCCGAGGCTTCCGGGAACATGGGCAGTGAGAAGCGGATGAAGCCGTAGCCGCCCATCTTGAGGAGAACGCCGGCAAGGATCACCGAGCCCGCCGTGGGAGCCTGAACGTGCGCATCGGGGAGCCAGGTGTGAACCGGCCACATCGGCATCTTCACGGCGAAGGAGGCGAAAAAGGCGAGCCAAAGCCAAGTCTGCGCCTCCGGCGGGAAATCGTAGACCAGAAGATCGGGAATGAAGGTCGTGCCGGCGGTGTAGACCATCCACAGCATAGCGACGAGCATCAGCACCGAGCCGAGCAGAGTGTAGAGGAAGAATTTATAGGAGGCGTAGATGCGTTCCTTGCCGCCCCATATGCCGATGATCAGGTACATGGGAATGAGTCCGGCCTCGAAGAACAGATAGAAGAGGAAGATGTCCTGCGCCGCAAAGACGCCGATCATCAGCGTCTCCATGAGCAGGAAGGCCGCCATATATTCGGAGATGCGGTGCTCGATCGAGGACCAGGACGCGGCGATGCAGATCGGCATCAGGAACACTGAAAGCAGGATCAGCATCAAGGCGATGCCATCGATCCCAAGCGCCCAGGAAAAGGCGCCGAAGTCGAACGCGTGCTCGACGAATTGCCATTGCGGCCCGCCGATCTCGTAGCTCAACCACAAGACGATCCCGAGCGCGAGGTTGGCAAGCGTCGCCAGAAGCGCAACCCAGCGGGCGCCCGCATTGGAAAGGAACAGGCAGGCGATGGCCGCCGCCATCGGCACGGCCAGCATCAGGCTGAGAATTGGAAATCCGAGGCTGTTCATCGCGCCATCGCCCAGGTCGCGGCGGCGGCAAGCCCGAGGAGCATCACCAGCGCGTAAGTGTAGAGATAGCCGGACTGGAGACGTGCAGTAAGCACATTGCCGCCCTTCACCAGAGCTGCGGCGCCGTTCGGGCCGAAACGGTCGATCGTGCCCTCGTCGCCGCGCTTCCAGAACATGCGGCCGAGCCACATGGACGGGCGGACGAAGACAACATCGTAGATCTCGTCGAAGAACCATTTGTTGTAGAGGAAGCGGTAGAGGATCCCGAACTGGCCGACGAAGCGGGCCGGCAGGCTGGTGTTGCGCACATAGGCCTGCAGCGCGATCAGGAAACCGGCGATCATCACGGCAGCGGGCGCAAGCTTCACCCAAAGCGGCGAATGATGGATCTCTTCCATCAGATGCGCGTCGAAGAACAGGCTGCCACGCCAGAATTCGACGCCTTCATGAGCATCGATGAAGGG
>JALYGI010000141.1 GCA_030777185.1 Pseudomonadota bacterium | reverse complement strand
AGCCTGCGCCGGCACGAGCGCCGAGCGGCACCAGCCCTCCACCCGGTAACCGGAGACCGCCGCGACCTGACGGGCCCCGTCGGGATGGGCCACGCCGGGACGAGCCCCGCCGCGACGGGCCCCGTTCAGGCGCAAGGCCTCCGCGCAAGCCGAAGCCGGCGGGCCCCAACAAATGCTAAGGCTCGAACGCGGGCCGGGGTCCAGAGTTATACCCGGATATAATACGCGAAGTTTGTATCCGGGTAATATGGTCGTTTTGCTCTTGCTGACTGAGAAGCAGGTCAGGGGCTCTTGCTAACATGGCTCCAACGCGCTGCGTCGCCGCCGGCGCAGTTGGAAGCCCTATTTGATCCTAAGCGTAGGATCGGCTGCCGTGCGGGCCGCCACGCGTGCATCGATCCATAGTGGCCCGATCACATACAGGCACAGCCAAACCGATCTGGTTCGAGTTCTGCAGCCTAATCCCTGCGGCTTCGCTTCGCGGCGACCCTCAGCCGCAGTGCATTCAGCTTGATAAAGCCCGCCGCATCGCGCTGGCTGTAGGAGCTGGAGCCTTCCTCGAACGTCACCAGATCCTGGTCGTAAAGCGCGAGCGGGCTTTCCCGCCCGATTACCGTCGCATTGCCCTTGTAGAGCTTCATCCGAACCATACCGGTTACATGTTCCTGGCTCTTGTCAATCAACGCCTGCAGCATCTCGCGCTCCGGGCTGAACCAGAAGCCGTTATAGATGAGGCCGGCATAACGCGGCATCAAAGCGTCCTTGAGGTGCATCGAGCCGGCGTCGAGCGTGATCGATTCGATGCCCCGATGCGCTGCCAGCAGGATCGTGCCCCCCGGGGTTTCATAGACGCCGCGGGATTTCATCCCGACAAAGCGGTTCTCGACGAGGTCAAGCCGGCCGATGCCATTGTCATGGCCGAGCTGATTGAGCCGCGTCAGCAGCTCGGCCGGCGACAGGCGCTCGCCGTCGATCGCCACCGGGTCGCCACCTTCGAACTGGATCGAGATGATCGTCGGCTTGTCCGGCGCGTCCTCGGGCGAGATGGTCCGCTGGTGAACATATTCCGGCGCTTCCACTGCCGGGTCCTCCAGCACCTTTCCCTCGGACGACGAATGGAGGAGGTTCGCGTCGATCGAGAAGGGTGCTTCGCCCCTCTTGTCCTTGGAGATCGGGATCTGGTGCTCCTCGGCAAAGCGGAGGAGCTGCTCGCGGCTGGCGAACTCCCATTCCCGCCATGGAGCGATCACGCGGATGTCCGGCTCCAGCGCATAATAGCCGAGCTCGAACCGCACCTGATCGTTCCCTTTGCCGGTGGCGCCGTGGCAGACCGCGTCAGCGCCCACGGCGCGGGCAATCTCGATCTGGCGCTTCGCGATCAACGGCCGGGCGATCGAGGTGCCGAGGAGATACTGGCCCTCATAAACCGTATTCGCCCGGAACATCGGGAACACATAGTCGCGCACGAATTCCTCGCGCAGATCCTCGATGAAGATATTCTCGGGCCGGATGCCGAGCAGTTCGGCCTTGCGGCGCGCCGGCTCCACTTCCTCCCCCTGGCCGAGATCGGCGGTGAACGTCACGACCTCGGCGCGATATTCGGTCTGCAGCCATTTGAGGATGATCGAGGTGTCGAGCCCGCCGGAATAAGCGAGCACCACCTTCTTGGGCGGGTTCATCGAGTTTTTCCTATCTTCTTCCGCTCAGTTCCTGGAAACGATCGCGGATCTGGTGCGTGTTCACCCCGTCGCGGGTGACGAGGAACAAGGTGTCGTCGCCGCACACGGTTCCGGCAATCTCCGGCAGCTTGGCCTGGTCGAGCGCCAGGCCGACGAGATGCGCGGAGCCTGGCGGCGTTTTCATCACGATCATGTTGCCGGCCGCTTCAACCGACTGCACCCATTCGCCGAGGATGCGCTCGAGCCGGGAGGCGGCCCAGTCGCTGTCGCCGATCTGGTCGGGCAGCGCATAAGCGATGGTTCCGCCGCGCCTCACCTTGACGGCGCCGATCTGATCGAGGTCCCGGGAGACGGTTGCCTGCGTCACTGCGAAGCCGAGCTCGGCCAGCCGAGCGGTCAGCTCTTCCTGGCTGCCGAGAGATCCCGCGCGGATGAGCTCAGCGACCGCCTTCTGGCGGCGTGCGCGAATGTCGGTCATGGCCGCACTCCCAGCATCCAAGCCATCGCGCCGCGCGCGGTGTGCATGCGGTTTTTCGCCTGTCGCCAGATGGCGCTACGGGGCCCGTCGATCACCTCGTCCGTCACCTCCTCGCCCCGCCGGGCGGGAAGGCAATGGAGGAACCAGGCCTCGCCGCATGCCCTCATCAGGCCGGTATTGACTTGGTAGGCTTCCAGCGCCTGCCGACGCGTCTCGGCCTCTTCATCCTGCCCCATCGATACCCACACGTCCGTATAGATGATTTCGGCGCCCCCGACGGCCTCCTCGGGATCCGTGAATTGGCGGACGCCGGAGGGCGGATCGGGAAGACCATAGCCTGCAGGGCTGGCGATCCTCAATTCGGCGCCCACCAACGCGCAGCCCTCGGCAAGCGAGCGGCAGACATTGTTGGCATCGCCGACATAGGCGATCCGCGCGCCATTGAGCCTGCCCAGAAGCTGCTTCACCGTCAGGAGATCGGCCAGCGCCTGGAGCGGGTGGTCACTGTCCGAGAGCATGTTCAGCACCGGCACCGCGGCCGCGGCCGCCATTTGCTCCAGCAGCCCATGCTCCATCACGCGCGCCGCGATGAGCGCATGATAGCATTCCAGCGTGCGAGCGACGTCCTCGGCCGTCTCGCGGCTGCCGAGACCGACCTCGTCCTTCTGGATATAGATCGGGTGGCCGCCAAGCTGCACCACCGCCATCTCCATCGAATTGCGAGTGCGGGCGCTCGGCTTCTGGAAATAAAGCGCGGCTCCCTCGCCCGCGAGCGGCCGGCCGAGATCGGCCCGCTCCGACAGCGTGAGGATGTCGAGCAGCGCCTCTCGCCCAAGATCGCGAATGGCGAGAAGGTCGCTCACCAGCTTGGCTCCTTCTTCACCATCGTCCCAATGCCCTCGTCGGTGAGAAGCTCGATCAGGAGCGCGTGGGGCACGCGCCCGTCAATGATATGCGCGGTGCCGACGCCGGCGTCCACGGCGTCCGCGCAGGCGCGAAGCTTCGGGATCATTCCGGCGCTGACGGCGATACGGCCCGGGGCGGCCGTATCGCCATGGTCGATCCGCTCGCGAAGCTCGGCGGAGGTCAGGCGAGGGACGAGGGAGGAGGGGTCATTGACATCCTCGAGCAGGCCGGGCGCCGCGGTAAGGTAGACGATCTTTTCCGCGGCCATTGCCGCGGCGATCGCGCGCGCCGCCTCGTCGGCGTTGATATTGTAAGGCTGTCCTGTCTCGTCCGCGCCGATCGTCGAGACCACCGGCGCGAGCCCTTCCTCCAGCAGCCGGTGCAGGACAAGGGCGCGAACGTGGGAAACGTCCCCGACAAAGCCGAGCATCTCCGCTTTTGGGGTGACGGTGAGCAGCCCCGCATCCTCTCCAGAGACGCCGACCGCCACCGGCTCGCCCGGCGCTTCCCGGTTGATCGTGGCGACGAGATCGCGGTTGATCTTGCCGACCAGCACCATGCGGACGATCTCCAGCGTCTCGCGGTCGGTGACGCGAAGGCCGTCGCGGAATTCCGGCTCCTTGCCCATGCGCCGCATCATCACGTCGACCTGGGGCCCGCCGCCATGGACCAGCACGACACGCACGCCGACGCTCCGGAGCAGGAGCACGTCCTGCGCGAGCGCGCGGTCCAGCTCCGCATCGATCGCCGCGCCGCCCAGCTTGACGACCACGGCCTTGCCAGCGAAGCGGCGGATATAGGGCAGCGCTTGGATGAGGATGCGTGCCGTGTCGCTCGGGCTCATGAGGTCCTGCT
Source organism: Pseudomonadota bacterium (assembly GCA_030777185.1). Taxonomy (GTDB): domain Bacteria; phylum Pseudomonadota; class Alphaproteobacteria; order Sphingomonadales; family Sphingomonadaceae; genus Allosphingosinicella. Next base: position 1,107 of record JALYGI010000141.1, on the reverse strand, counting down.
ATTCTCTTTGATGTAGCCGGGCCCGAGGTCGATGCCGATCATCCGGGCTGTGCCGGACCCAAGCCCCAGCGCCACTTCGATGTCGATCCGCTCCTTTTTCATATGGCTCCGCACCGCCTCCCCATCATGGCCCGCATAGGTTCCCCCGCGTGAAACAATGATCCCGCCATAGGCCACGCTCGACTTTTCCGGCTCGAACGCGACGCCCGCCGAGCCTGCGGCGGCCAAAAGCCGGCCCCAATAAGGGTCTTCGCCGTACCAGGAGCATTTGACGAGGTTGTTCTCGGCGATGGTCTTGGCCGCCGCGCGTGCTTCCGCATCGCTCATCGCGCCGGTGACGCGGAGCATCACCATCTTGGTCATTCCCTCGGCATCGCGCGCCATCTGCAGCGTCAAATCCTCGCAGGCGCGGTGCACCGTGTCCGCGAACTCGCCCAGATCCGGCCGGCCTCGCCGACCGGAGGCGAGCAGGATCGCGGTGTCGTTGGTCGAGGTCGCGCCATCAACGTTGAGGGTGTTGAAGCTGCGGTCCGACGCCTCGCGAAGAATGGCCTGCATCTCCTCGGAAGAAACATCGGCATCGGTGGTAAGGAATGCCAGCATGGTTGCCATGTTGGGCGCAATCATGCCGCAGCCCTTGGCCATTCCGCCAAGCGTGAAGCTGGATCCCTTCACGACGACCTGCTTGGTCTTGTGGTCGGTGGTGAGGATGCCTCTTGCGGCATTCTCCGCGCCCTCTAGCGAAAGCTGCTTCGCAAGCTTCGGCGTCGCTTTGAGGATCACCTCCATCGGCAGCGGCGTGCCGATGATGCCGGTGGAGCATACGAGGACATCCTGCTCCCCGATCCCCAGCGCCTGGGCGGCCGCGGCGGTCATCGCGCGAGCATCGGCATAACCGGCCGCGCCGGTGCCCGCATTGGCGTTGCCCGAATTGACGATGATCGCAGCCGCCTTTCCGCCATTCGCGGCGAGCCGTTGGCGGTCGAGCTGGACGGGCGGGGCAGGGAATTTGTTCTGTGTGAAGACGGCCGTGCAGGCGACGGGGCGATGATCGTCGGTGGCGAGCAAGGCCATGTCGTGGCGCCGCTTCTTGATGCCGGCATGGCA
>JALYGI010000140.1 GCA_030777185.1 Pseudomonadota bacterium | reverse complement strand
TACCTGCTTACGCCTGAGGACATCGTCCTCGACATGAAAGCGGAAAATCTGGACCTCGCGACGCCGCAGCTCGCGAACCTACATACAAACCTGATGGACCTCGAGTGGTGGCGTTGGCGCCGTACTGAGCGACCGCTGATCGCGTTCGCGCAGGAGGTGCGATCGCACTTCCTCGGCCATGTTGGCGTCGTGGGCGCTGACGCGCTCTTCTCCCCATGGTTCTGGGGCCCCGGCTACCCTGTCTTTCGCGACTTGGACCTACCCAATGCTGCACCGCTCCGCTTCGCGCGCGACCATGGCGGAATGAACAGCTACGTTCATCCTGTATCGGTGAAGGAGCCGTTCCCTTCGAACGCCGACCCCGCTGGGATGCCACTTGAACTGGTGCCGGACGCCTTGCTTGGGGACGTGGATACCATCGAGCTTGCCTGCCTCTGGAGCGACGAACTCGGCACGGCCGAGGCTTGGTACCGGCTCCTCAACCTAGGTCTGCCGATCATGCCGTCGGCAGGAAGCGACACGATGCACAACTTCCACCGCACAATGGCGATAGGGTCGGCGCGCATCTACGCACGCCCTCAAGAGGCACTGAGCATGCAAAGCTTCCTGGCTGCGGTGAAGCAGGGTCGCAGCTTCGTCAGCAATGGCCCGATGATCGACTTCACCGCTGCCGGCCAGGGACCGGGAGGCGTGGTCACCGGTGTCGGTGGCAGTGTAGATTGGAAGCTCGACGTCTGGTCGGCTATACCAGTTGAGAAGGTCGAGATCCTCGTCAACGGGAATGTGGCTTGGAGCGGCGGCGGTATCGCCGCTGGCGCAGTCCGCAGCTTTACGGGTCGGATCAGTGTGCCGCAGGGGGGCTGGGTTGCGGCTCGCGTTCATGGCGGACCCTCTCGTTGGCCGGTGCAGGACAGCTATCCTTTTGCCCACAGTGCGCCCATTTGGCTGGGGAGCGTCGGCGCGTCGGACCCGCAGGCGGCACGAGCCTCTGCACAGGAACTGTTGCGCTGGATGAGCGTGGCTGAAAGGCGGCTCAATGAAGGCTACCCTGCCATGCAGGGGGAGAAGCTGAAGGCGCGTTTCGCTGAGGCTAGGCGGCTACTTGAGGCCCGCTGACGGGTCAAAGAGCTTATCTACGTCTCTCTGACAGCCTTTCTGCGATGCGTCTCCGCCTCCGAGGACGGGCAAGAACAGGCACTGCTTCACAAGCGGCCACGGGAGCAGATTGCTCGTAGGCCACACGCGGACGTACGGCAGCGTCCGCTTTGCGCCAATTGCGGGCGCTCAGAGGTCCGACGAAAACAACCCAAAAGCGGACGCCCGCTCAGGTTGAAGGATTTGTTCGCTCTGGACCACTGCAGACGTTCGCATTGTGCAAAAGCGGCCTCTCTGCTGGTCCGACACGGACACGGCAATAATAACCTTCGCGTTCCACGATTGGCCCACAATGCCGCTACCAGGACGGTCCGCAAGCGGATGGTCTCCTGCCACGGCGGCCCATAAAAATTCCATGGTAACGGCCACGCTCACGCTCCCTTTATTGGGTGCGCCGAAGGCTCCGCGCCGCGGCGCTTGCGATGATGAAGAGATGAAGAGATGTCGCCACTCTTGCGTGCCGTTGCCCTCTCGACAGCCCTCCTGCTGGCTGTAGCTTGTGCGAAGAAAGCGCCGAAGGATCTTCCCCCGCCTCCGCCTGCGGGGAGCGGGAGCCAGCAGGATGGCTCTTATGACCCGGGCTCTGTGGGAACCACTGCGCTCGATCGCCTGCGAAGCGACTTTGTGGCCCGCGCCGGCTCCGACACAGTCTACTTCAACACAGACAGCTCGAGCCTCGATGCTGCCTCGCGAAGCACGCTCGAGGCACAGGCAGCCTGGCTTCTTCAACACCCCGCCGTCACGGTGACCGTGGAAGGCCATTGCGACGAGCGAGGCACGCGCGAATATAACCTCGCGCTGGGCGAGCGACGGGCCAACGCGGCCAAGAACTACCTCGCCGCGCGCGGCGTTCCCGCGTCGCGCATGCGTACGCTCAGCTGGGGCAAGGAGCGGCCCCTTGCACCCGGGTCGGATGAAAGGTCGTGGGCACAGAACCGGCGGGCCGTCACAGTGCTTCTCGCCGGCCAATGAGCGGCCGGCCCGCTTCCGCACAGGGGAAGCCCTGACGGGCCCTTCCCCCTTTCGCTTCTACGCAGGACAGGAGTCGGGCCCAGATGATCCGCACCTCAGGCCAGCTATGCTTCATCCCCGTTGCGGCTATTCTCCTGGCGAGCATTCCATCGCTGGCGCTCGCGCAGCAGCCGGCGGTCGAGCGGCGGATCGGCAAGCTTGAGGCAGAGATGCGCGCCCTGCAGCGCAAGGTGTTCCCAGGCGGGAACGTCGAGCCGGAAATTCGGCCCGAACCAGCGACGGTCCAGGCTGCCGGCGTTCAGGCTGACACAGCGGTCGCCGACCTCAGCGCCCGGCTCGATTCTCTGGAAGCGCAGCTGGCCGGACTGACCAGGAACACAGAGGAAGAGGGAAGTCGCCTGCGGCAGATAGAGGAGAGGCTCACCGCCTTCCGCGCGGAATTTGCCGCCCGGCTCGACGCCTTTGAGGCGCAGTCGGCTGCGGCGGCTCAGCCGAAGAGCGCCCCGGCCGCTATTGCTTCAAGCAATCCCGCGACCGCCACCCGGCGGACCGGCGATGCCGGCGAAGATGCCTATCTCAATGGCTTTGGACTTTGGGAGCAGAAACGCTTCGCGGACGCCGAGACGGCGCTGGAGGCGATGGCCAAAGCCCATCCGCGGCACCGCCGCGCCAGCTGGGCCCTGAACCTTGCGGGTCGCGCCGCTCTCGATGACGGCAGACCCGCAGCCGCGGCGAAAATTCTTCTGGCGAACTATCATACTCACCCAAAGGGTGAACGGGCAGCCGACAGCCTCTATTACCTGGGACAGGCGATGATGAAGCTCGGCAAGCGTAATGAGGCCTGCCAAGCCTATGCCGAGCTCCAGGATGTCTTCGGAAGCTCGATGCGCGATTTCCTAAAGCAGAATCTCCCAAAAGCTCGAGCGGCCGCCAAATGCAAATAGACACCCGCTCCGTGCGCGCAATGTCACCTCGGGCTCTGAAAGGTTAATATGCGTTCGACTAAGATTGGAGCCTGCACGCTCGCGGCCCTTCTTGCCTGTGCGCCCGAAGCTG
>JALYGI010000139.1 GCA_030777185.1 Pseudomonadota bacterium | reverse complement strand
CGCCGGTGCTGCCGGAAGGCACGACGTTCCTCGCGGCGATGCGCGCGGAACTGGTCGCGGCTTACCTCGCCGCGGCGGAAAGCTTCGTGCTCATCCCTGCGATGCTGTCGGAACTGCCGTTCTTCCTGGCGAAAGTGCCGACCAAAACCGCTCCAATTGGTGTGGCGGTCGCCGCGCCAGTAGCGGCCGCGGTCCGTCCAGTAGCGCTGCTGATGATCGTTCCACCGGAACGGGCGCCGGAACCTATCGTACACATAGAAGCCTGTGCCGGGATAATAAAAATTATCGTACCAGCCCCAATAGGGATCGTAGCTGCCGAAGCGGCTGCGGCCATATCCATAGCTGCCGTAATAAGGATCGTAATAATCGTCATAATAGCCGCCGGAGCCAATGCCGATGGAGAGGCCGCCATAGCCATAACCGTCGTCATAGGCTGTGCAGGCGCTGAGGCCGAGCGCGGCGGCGAGAGCAAGGGCGGCGGAACGGATGCGGGGCACGAACATAAGCGACTCTCCCGAAAATCCAGTTTGAACCAGGAAGACTCCGCCCAAGGGCTTGAACGGTGTCTGAACCGTTAACTTCCTCTTAACGTTTTGGACTTCTTCCAGGTTCCTGGAGCGTCAAGAGCGGCAATGATCGGAATGGGACATGACACGCCATTGCCCGCAAGGGATCAATGCCCTGGAAAACTCAGCAGGGCGCTAACCTCGATGCCTTCGTTCCTGAGCCGCTCGGCGCCGCCGAGATCGGGAAGGTCGATGACGAAGGAGGCGCCGGAGAGTTCGGCCCCTGCCCTCCGGATCAGCCGGACCGCGGCGAGCGCCGATCCGCCGGTCGCGATGAGATCGTCGACCAGGTGGACCCTGGCACCCGGAGCGCAGGAGTCGACATGCATGGCAAGCCGGTCGGTGCCATATTCGAGCGCATAATCCTCGGCGATCGTAGCGCCGGGAAGCTTACCTTCCTTGCGGATGAGGAGGAGCCCGGCACCGATCCGCTGGGCCAGCGCAGCGGCGAAGACGAAGCCCCTCGCCTCGATGCCGGCGATCAGATCCGGCTGGGCACCAAGCCCCGAGGCCAATCGCTCGACGCTTGATGCGAAGCCCCTCGCATCGAGGAGCAAGGTGGTGATGTCCCGGAACTGGATCCCCGGCTTGGGAAAATCGGGAATGGTGCGGATGAGGGCGCGAAGATCGGCATTGCCGGCCTCCACGCCCTCTAGAGGCTCGCTCAGCCTGCCACTCCGCGGCCCTCTGCCGCCGCCTGAACCTTTTGCGACTCACGCTCGGCGATATTCTCCGGGTCGAGCGGTCCGGCGATACGAACCTCGCGCTTCGCGGTCGCCCAGATCTGCTTGTACGACAGATAAGCGAGCACGGTCGCGATCAGCAGGAAGAGAAGCACCGCAAGGCCAGTGCGGTGACGGTTCTCGAGGAACGGCTCGGCCGTCCAGGTGAGGAAGGCGGAGACGTCTTTCGCCATCTGATCGCGGGTCGCCGGGGTTCCATCGGCATAGGTCACCTGACCGTCCGCGGTGATGGGCGGCGGCATGGCGAGGTTGAGGTTTGGGAAATAGGGATTGTAGTGCAGCCCCTGCCCCGGACGTGCTTCCTTGGGCAGGTTGGCCGGCGGCTGCTGATATCCGGTCAGCAGCGAATAGACATAGGCCGGGCCGTCATGCCGCGCCTTGGTGATCAGCGAAAGGTCGGGCGGCATCGCATTCTGGTTGGCGGCCCGGGCGGCGACCTCGTTCGGATAAGGGTTCGGGAACTGGTCGGCCGGGATCGGCTTGCGGGTGGTGGGCTCGCCTGTCTCCGGATTGATGTCGGGAACCTCGATCTGCCATTGGTTGGCGATCGCCTTCACCTCGGCTTCGGAATAACCGAGATCGGCTAGGTTGCGGAACGCGACCAAATTGAGGCCGTGGCAGGCCGCGCAGACTTCCTTGTAAACCTGGAAACCGCGCTGGAGCTGCTGGCGGTCGAAATGCCCGAACGGCCCGTCGCTCGCGAAATGCACTTCCTTGGGGTGCTTGTGGAACTTGTGCTCCACGCTCTCCACCGGCGGCTCGGTGACGTAGCCGACCGCGCCCGTGAACAGGGAGATGACCAGGACGAGGATGAAGCCGAGGCCGGTGAGGGCACCAATCAGACGAACCACTTCATATACCCCTTATTCGGCCGGAACGACCCGGGCGCCTTCGCGGGCGGGAGTCCCGAACGGCGCAGATTCCGCCTTTTCCCCGTGCAGCACCGATTCCGAGATGGAGTTCGGCATCGGCAGCGTCTTCTCAAGCGCCGAGACGAGCGGCAGGATGATCAGGAAGTGCGCGAAATAGTAGATCGTCGCCACCTGGCTGATCATGACGTACGGCTCTTCCGCCGGAAGTCCGCCGCACCAGCCGAGGACCAGCACGTCCAGCACGA
>JALYGI010000138.1 GCA_030777185.1 Pseudomonadota bacterium | reverse complement strand
CCATCTGCGGCATGCGGATGTCGAGAAGGATCGCCCCCGGATGGACCTCGTCGAGACTGTCGAGAAGGTCCTGACCGCTGGCGAACGGCCGCGACTGTAGATCGGCAACGCCGAGCATGAAGCTTATCGAGCGGCGGACGTCGCGATCGTCGTCCACCACATGAACATGTTGCACTGAAAGATGTCCCCGAGGCTGGAAAGGTGCGCCTGACGGAGCGACAATGAACAAATCACGAGCGAAAATCAATCGCGGGCGCCGTCAGGCGGCGAGACGCTGCTGAACCTCGCCGATGCCGGCCCAGGGGTCGGCGACGGATGCGATATGCGCCGACGCGGTCTTCACGTTGAAGGCCGCAGGATTGAGCGGCCCTTGCAGTTCCTCCCATTCGATTGGCATTGCAACCGGAGCGCCCGGACGGGAACGGGTGGAGTAAGGTCCTACCGCAGTCGAGGTCGGATCGTTCCTTAGATAATCGATGAAGATGCGTCCGGTCCGCTCCGCCTTCGAGATGCGGGTGAGGTACCGGTCCGGGGAATCTGCCGCCATCGCGTCGGAAAAGGTTTTGGCGAACGCCTTAGCGGCGCGCCATTCCGTGACCGGCTCGATCGGCACAACCACATGCAGGCCCTTCCCGCCGGTGGTCTTGACGAAGCTTTCGAGCCCAATCGCCCGCAGCCGGTCGCGCACCTCCAGCGCCGCGGAGATCACGTCCGAAAAATCCAACCCTTCATCCGGATCGAGGTCGAAGATGATCCTGTCCGGCCTGTCTGGATGATCGACCGTGACGCCCCACGGGTGGATTTCGAGCGTTCCCATCTGCACCATCGCGATGAGGCCTGGAAGATCCTCGATATATAGATAGGGATCGTCAAAACCCGGCACTTTGATTTCGCGGAGCTGCGGCAGCACGCCCGACCCGGCATGCCGCTGATAGAAGCATTTCTTCTCCGCGCCTGTCGGGCAGCGCACCATCGTTACCGGGCGGCGGGCGACATGCGGCAGCATCCGCTCGGCCACTGCGATATAATGTTCGGCAAGCTCCGCTTTCGTGATCCCCTGCTCCGGCCAGAGCACCTTGTCCGGGTTCGAGAGCCGAACCCCCTCCACGATCCGCTCCTCCGTCATCCGGCGCCTCCTATGGCCTGATCAGTTGAGGTGGAAGCGCTATGCGCTTCCGCCGAAGGCGTGAATCAGGCCTTTCCCTGGTTTAGTGTCGAAGCAAGCTCCGCCGGCCGCGCTTCATGCTCGAGCTGATCGAAACGGCATTGCTCGGGCGCCTTGTCCGGTCGCCAGCGCAGGAATTTCGTGCCATGGCGAAAGCGATTGCCCGTCACATGATCGTAGCGGACTTCCACCACCAGCTCCGGCCGCAGCGGCTCCCAGTCGCCCGACCGGTCCGTGCTCCATCGGCTCGGGCCCCCAGGAGCATTTCCCGTGAAACCAGGCGCTTCGATCAGGCTTTCAAGACGCTTGGTAAGCGCCGCCCGCTCCTCCGCGGGAATGGCCGAGGTGAAGCCGACATGATCGAGCTTGCCCTCGTCATTGTAGAGGCCGAGCAGGAGAGAGCCCACCTCACGCTTCTTGGCGGCATAACGGAAGCCTCCGACCACGCAGTCCGCCGATCGAAGCTGCTTGATCTTCAGCATCGCACGCTCACCGGGCTCGTAAAGCCCGTCCGTGCGTTTGGCGACGACACCGTCCAGAGCCCCGCCGGCCATGTGGAGCCAGGTCTCCGCGGTTTCGCGATCGTCGGTGTAGGAGGACAGCAGAAGCGCCGGCGTATCTTCCCCGCCGTGCAGCCGCTCGAGCGCCTCCCTGCGTTCGAACAAGGGGCGCTGGATCAGGCTCTTGCCATCCGCCGCTGCAAGACAGTCGAACAGCATGAGCTGCGCGGGCGTTTGAGCGGCCAGCTTCCGGATGCGGCTCTCTGCCGGATGGAGCCGCATCTGCAGCGCGTCGAAGGAGAGGACGCCGCCGATTGGGATAATGAGCTCTCCGTCCAACACAAAGCGATCAGCTCTGAGGGCCTGCACAGCTGCCAGCATCTCGGGAAAATAGCGGCCAAGCGGCTTGCCTGATTTCGACTGCAGCTCGATTTCGCCGCCGTTGCGGAAGACCAGGCACCGAAAGCCGTCCCACTTAGGCTCGTAGCGCCAGCCATCGCCCTCCGGCAGTTCATCCACCAGCTTCGCTTCCATCGGCGGAAGCCCCGGCTTCACCTCGATCCGCTCAAAGGCCGACACGACTGCTCCTGCTGATCCCACGACGGAAGGAGACGAATGCGCGGCGGATGCGGTTCCCGCGGGAGGCGTGTTGTTAACCTTTGTTCCGGATGATGCGCTGGAATGAAACGGCACTGCGCCGAACGCGCCAGAGCTGCCCCCGAATTCATTGAGTGGACAGGGGGAAGATTGTAGAAATTCCGAAGACCGGAGGATAAGTTGACGCTGACACGTAGGAAATTTCTTTCAGCAGGCGCAGCGGCGGGGGTTGCCGCGATGGTGCCGCAGAAAGTCTTTGCCGCCGTCGCTCCGCTCCAGCCGCGGATCGATCCCAGGCTGAAGGCCCGGGCGCTTCTGGCGCTCGCCGCCCGCCGGTCACGGATCCGGAACGCAGATGTGATCGGCATCGCCGACTTCACCCGTCCTTCGCGTGATCCGCGCTTCTATATCGTCGACGTCCGCAGCGGCATGATCACGGAGCATCTTTGCG
>JALYGI010000137.1 GCA_030777185.1 Pseudomonadota bacterium | reverse complement strand
GTTCGCGACCTGCGACCAGGGATAACTTGCCGCATCCGTCTCATGGATCACCAGCACCGTCGCTGCACCGTGACGCCGCGCTGCCTCGACCTTGGCGCCGAAGCGGCCCGCAAAAACCAGCGTCCGTCCGCCGAAATCTCCAGGCGCGGCCGCCTCGAAGTCGGGATCGTTGGCAAGAAAGACCGCGACTTTGCCGGTGAGGTCCATGTCGCCATAATTGTTCCAGCCGATCGACGGATCGTCGATGCCGTAGCCGACGAAGACGAGCGGCGCCCGCTCGAGCCGCGTCTCGCCGATGATGCGCGAGGAAGCGGTGATGTCCGTCCCCGCTCGGAGCGGCAGGCTGGCGCCGTTCACCGAGAGGCTGATCCTCACCGGCCCGACGCGGTCGTAGCGGATCAGCGGCACGTCCTGGTACCAGGAGCCTCCCGCACCTCCCGGCTCCAGCCCCGCCGCCTGGAACTGCTGGGCCAGATAGCTGACCGTCTTTTCGTCGCCCGCCTGGGTTGGCCCCCGACCCAGGAATTCGTCGCTGGCGAGGATCCGGACATGCTCCTTGATCCTGGACGCCTGGATCTGAGCCGAGGCGGGCTGGGTGGCCGAAACGAACGTGAGGAGCGCGGCAAGGCGCAGCATGGGGGCGAGTCTCATGCCACAGTCATTGCGGCGGGCGCAGCGACGAAGCAATCGGGAAGACGCCGAACCCCGATTGCTTCGAGCGGCTTAGAGCTTCTCGGTCAGCTCCGGCACCAGCTTGAACAGATCGCCGACCAGTCCAATGTCTGCGACTTGGAAGATCGGCGCGTCCTCGTCCTTGTTGATGGCGACGATCACCTTCGAATCCTTCATCCCCGCCAGATGCTGGATCGCGCCCGAAATGCCGACCGCGACATAGACTTCGGGTGCGACGATCTTGCCGGTTTGGCCGACCTGGTAATCGTTGGGCGCATAGCCCGCGTCCACCGCGGCCCGGCTTGCGCCGACGGCGGCGCCAAGCTTGTCGGCAAGCGGATCGATGAGCGCGTGGAACTGCTCCGACGAGCCGAGCGCCCGGCCGCCCGACACGATGATTTTGGCGCTGGTGAGCTCGGGCCGCTCGGAATGCGCCACTTCCTGGCCGACAAAGCTCGACAGGCCGGCATCGCCGGTGCCGCCGACCGCTTCGATCATGCCCGAACCGCCTTCCGTCGCCGCTTTCTCGAATGCGGTGCCGCGGACGGTGATCACCTTTTTGGCATCGGACGACTGGACGGTGGCGATCGCGTTGCCGGCATAGATCGGCCGGGTGAAGGTGTCCGGCCCCTCGACCGAAAGGATGTCCGATATCTGCATGACGTCGAGAAGCGCGGCCACCCGCGGCGCGATGTTCTTGCCGGTGGTGGTCGCGGGGGCGAGGAAAGCGTCGTGATCCGCCATCAGCTGCGCGACGAGCGGCGCAACATTCTCCGCCAGGCCATGCGCATAGGCCGGATCGTCGGCGACATGGACCTTGCCGACGCCGGCGATCCTTGCAGCCTGCTCGGCCACGCCGCTGACGCCCTCGCCGGCGACGACCAGATGGACTTCGCCAAGCTTCGAGGCCGCGGTCACCGCCGCAAGCGTCGCATCCTTCAGCTGGCCGCCTTCATGTTCGACCCAGACGAGCGTCTTCATCCCACCACTCCCGTTTCGCGCAATTTGTCGATGAGTTCGTCGACCGAAGCGACCTTGACGCCCGCCTGTCGCTTGGAGGGCTCGCTCACCCGCAGCGTCCTCAGCCGCGGTGCGGTATCGACGCCGTAATCGGCCGGTGTTTTCTGGGCGAGCGGCTTCGACTTCGCCTTCATGATGTTGGGAAGTGACGCATAGCGCGGCTCGTTCAGGCGGAGGTCGGTGGTTACGATCGCCGGCAGGTTGAGCCGCACGGTCTCGAGGCCGCCGTCCACCTCGCGCGTCACGTTGACGGCGCTGCCATCCACCTCGACCTTCGAGGCGAAGGTGCCCTGCCCCCAGCCGAGCAGGGCCGCCAGCATCTGGCCGGTCTGGTTGGAATCATCGTCGATCGCCTGCTTGCCGAGGATCACCATCTGCGGCGCTTCCTCGGCAACGATCCTGGCCAGGATCTTGGCGACGGCGAGCG
>JALYGI010000136.1 GCA_030777185.1 Pseudomonadota bacterium | reverse complement strand
CGCGAAGGCCATGTGCTCGTCGCCGGCAAGCCGCTGCGCTGCACCTCCCGCGGATCCGGAAAGGGAGAGCGGACCGCGGCGATCTGCTCCACGGCGGCGGGGATCAAGCTGGGCAGCGGACCGTCTGCTTTGGCGTGGCAGCAGCGGGAAAGCGGACGTTCGTCGATCGAATGGAATCTGCCAAGGCGGGCCTGACGCACCCATGGCTGCGCCGGGGGCGGCAGCATTTCGGGAGTTTAGAATGGCCCAGAGGTACACATGCTGATCCTCTCTCCTCCTTATGCCCAGGCTTGCGCTACAGCGGGAATCTGAACAATGTGGGCCCGCTGTGGAGATCACTTCTTTGCAAGAACAACGTACGGAACCGGCGCTGCGTCGCAACAGTCGCAGCAACCTGGATCGCCTTTTGCGAGAGATGGTCGAGCGGCCTGAGGCGCAAGACGAGCTAGCCGCGGAAGTCCACGCGCAATTCAGCGAAATTCGAGCCGTGATGGTGCTCGACATGAGCGGCTTCTCGAGAACCACTCAGCGCTGTGGAATCGTCGCCTTTTTGTTGATGATCCACCAGATGAAGTTGCTGACAAGACCAGCCGTCGAGTCGAATGGCGGCCTCATCGTAAAGTCTGAGGCTGACAATCTCTACTGCCTGTTCGAAACCGTCGACGGAGCTGTGAAAGCCTCTCGGGAGATCGTTCAGCGGCTCGAAACAGTGAACTTGCTCCTCCCGGACGAGCGCCGGCTCTACGCGGCCATTGGCATCGGCTACGGATCCATCCTCAATGTCGACGAGGAGGATCTGTTCGGTGATGAGGTGAACCTGGCCAGCAAGCTCGGCGAAGATGTCGCCGAGAGGGGGCAGATCCTGCTCACCACGGCCGCGCAAGCTGAAGCGGCCGCAGCTGGCGTCATGACACGCCCTGGAATGATCAGCATTTCCGGGCTTTCGCTCGAATATCATTCGGTGGCGTGAAGGACTTTGCCTCGCGGCTCACGATCATGGTCCCGGCTTAAAAGGGCAGCGGCACCAGCAACAGGAAGCCATTCGCGCTAAGCAGGATTCCGATCACGCCCAGCACCGCCGAAGCAATCAAGGTCGGCCGGTTCAGTGCCAGGATGGCGACTGAACCCAGCACGAGGGCAAGCTGCAGCGCCACTTCGGCCAAGTCGAAGTTGATGTCCTGCTCCCCCGCCCTGTCCCGAACTGCCTCATACGCCTGCGCCTGGGCTCGGAGCTCCTTTTTGCCTTCGCCCTTTAGCGGGTCGCCCGGTGCCTCGGGATCAGGCTCGCTCTCATAGCGATCGATCGTCGACTTATACTCCTGAAGCCGCTTTTCGGCTGCGACCCGTGCCTGTGCTTTTAATGTCGGCAGCGTCAATTGAAGTTCATCCGCCGCGAGCTCGTACATCGTCTGCCGTATGTTCTTGGCTTGGTAGAAGGCCCAAGCATCCGCCGCGCGGACATTGCTGACGAGCTGATCGTCCGCCGCGTTGCCCGCACCGAGGCCACCGATAGCGAGCATGGCAGCGAGAAAGGCGATCAGCAGGGCTGCCCGGTTGCGGAAGCGATCGGCTGCTTCATGTTCCTGGTTGTCTTCGTGAAGTTCGGCGATCAAATCCGCCGCGTCGCGTGAATCCATCATCATTCCCCCCTTCCGCCCTTGTGGTGGCTGGCAGAAAATAAATTGCTAGTCGAGCCCCTCTGAAGGACCTTGAACAAGGCTTTGAATTGAGAGTAGCCAAGCAGAAAGGGGGGCGGGAATGACCGGAATTTGGATTGCGCTCGCGCCGGCCGAGCGGTGATTTGGGACGGCCGGACTGGCAGGTCCCGTTCTTCTTCCTCACGCGGGCGGCGCGTCCGCCTCGCCTCTTTCGAATAATACGTGCGCCTCCTTCTAGCTCTGGGATCAAGATGAAAATCATAAGATATGCTGCAGCCCTCTCTGTCGCCTTTGCTGCTCCGCTCGCCGCACAGGAGCTTCCCCAAGCACCACCAAAGCTGATCGTCGCGATCTCGGTCGACCAATTCTCCGCTGACCTTTTTGCACAATTTCGCCAGCACTTTACGAGGGGCCTTCGACGTTTGTCTGAAGGCGTTGTCTTCCCGTCGGGCTACCAAGCTCACGCGGCGACGGAGACATGCCCTGGCCATTCCACGATCCTAACCGGATCGCGGCCGGCCCGGACGGGCATCATTGCTAACAACTGGTTCAACCAGCGTGTCGGGCGGCCAGATACAAATGTTTACTGCGCCGAGGACCCCCGGGTTCCGGGCAGCACCTCGGAGAAATATACCGTCTCTTCCTATCACCTCCGTGTCCCTTCTCTCGGCGACCATATGAAGCGAGCCGACAAGCGGGCGCGCGTGGCGGTGGCTTCAGGAAAGGACCGGGCAGCGATCATGATGGGCGGCTATGCGCCCGACCAACGCTGGTGGTGGAGCGGCAAGGACTTCACCTCTGATCCGACCGGTCCTCAGCCCGCGCGAGCGGGTGCGCTTGTGAACGCGAGCATCGCAGACGCCCTCTCGCGTGCCCGGGATCCGCTCACTACCACACCGCTGTGTGAGGCGCGGAGCCGCCCGATCACCGTCGCCGGTACCGACCGGAAAGTCGGCACCGGGCACTTCGCGCGTGCCGCGGGAGACAGTCGGGCCTACCGTGCCTCGCCCGAACTGGATGGAGCGACGCTCGCTCTTGCCGCCTCACTCCAGCAGGAGATGCAACTTGGCAAAGGGCCCGCCACAGACCTGCTGATCGTAGGCCTTTCGGCCACCGATTACGTGGGCCACAGTTACGGGACGCAGGGAACCGAGATGTGTCTCCAGCTCCTTTCGCTGGACAGGAGCCTCGGCGACTTCTTCGCCCGGCTGGATGCGCAAGGCCTCGACTATTTGGTGGTGCTGACAGCTGATCATGGCGGCCACGATATTCCCGAGCGGCACCGCGAGCACGGCATTCCCGAGGCTGCTCGCGTCGATCCGGCGCTCAATGCGTCAACCATGGGGAAGGCATTGGGCCAGCGCCTCGGCTATTCGGGCCCGGTCCTTTTCGGCGACGGCGCTTTCGGAGACATCTACGTCGATCAAGCTCTGGCGCCGCCGCAGCGGCAGCGTGTCCTTCAGGAGGCGGTAAGTACCTACCGCAGTCACCCGCAGGTTGCGGAGGTCTTCACCGCCGCACAGCTGCGGGCAACCCCCTCCCCCTCCGGCCCGCCCGACAAATGGAGCCTCATTGAGCGTGCCCGCGCATCCTACGATCCCGAAAGGTCCGGGGATTTCGTGGTGCTGCTCAAGCCGCGGGTGACGCCGATTTTCGACACGAGCCGCGGCTATGTGGCGACCCATGGCAGCCCGTGGGATTATGACCGGCGCGTCCCAATCCTCTTCTGGCGAAGCGGGATGCGGCCTTTCGAGCAGCCGCTGGCGGTTGAGACGGTGGATATTCTTCCTACTCTCGCTTCTCTGCTGGAGATCTCAATACCGGCCGACACAATCGACGGGCGTTGCCTGGACATCGTGGAAGGGCCCGATACGAGTTGTTGATTTCGGCTGACCTTCATGATGAGCATTACGATGCTTGGCTCAACGGCGAGGTGGAAAGCGCGTGTGCGCTCGCGCAGCCGTTCCCGTCGCAGCTGATGTGCGTCGCTTGATCGCCCGCCTCCGCCACCGCTTATACGAACAGCTTGAACCACGAGCTCGCACTCAGCCTGGGCTGTCGGTCCTCAACAGAGTGCTCGTGGCGCTTATTCTCCTCGCAACAGCGGCGGCGATCGCTGAAACCGAACCTCTCATCTCCCAAGGCCGCGAGGCTCTTTTTCGAGCGTTCGAACTGCTTTTCGGCATGCTCTTTTTGGCCGAGTACGCGGCGCGTCTATGGACGGCAGTGGACAACCCGCGTTTTCAACAGCGCCGGTTACCAAGGGTCGCCTTTGCTGTGACCCCAGCCGCCATCGTGGATTTGCTGGCCATCGTCCCGGTGCTACTTGCCTTCGGAGCCGGAGGCAGCCTTGTCCTCCGTTTGTTTCGGGTGCTTCGGATACTGCGCCTGGCAAAGCTCGGGAGAATGTCCACCGCTTGGCGCCACATCGTGGAGGCGGTCCATTCGCGCCGCCACGAGCTTGGGCTAACCCTGGCGCTGGCTGCGATTGCTATGCTCGCGTCGTCGATCGCACTGTACTGGGCAGAAGGTGACGCGCAGCCCGACAAGTTTGGCAGCATTCCGCGCGCGCTTTGGTGGTCAGTGGTGACGTTAACGACCGTCGGTTACGGCGACGTTTTCCCGATCACGCCTCTTGGGAGGTTTTTGTCGGCCGTTGTTGCGGTCATCGGGATTGGCCTCATCGCCCTACCTACAGGCATATTGGCGGCAGCTTTCAGCGATGCCCTGCAGAGGCGGCGAGAAGCTTCTCAGTCGAGCGGTGAGCACGACGGCGGAACTCATACGCCATAGCGCTTATTGCCGCCGCTGGTGATGCAGTAGCGGCCACCCCGAGGTCCGATGCACACGCTGGATCCCGAGCAGGGGCAACCTCCCAGTGCTCGGCGCTCGCGCTTCTGCCGTGCCTGAACGGCGCTTTGGCTCCGGGGAAGCGCCGCCAAGTTCTGCGGCCGCGAAGCGCTTGTGGTAGACTGCTCGAGGGGCAGCGTGGCCGTCAGATACTTCGATGCCACCCAGCATTCTCGATCGACGCCCTCGATCCGGCTCCAGTCGGACCGCTCTTCTGCAACAGACACGGTCTCGCGCCGCGGCAGCTTCCGAATGATCGCGGCCCACTCGTCTGGCGATGCGCGGCAGTTGAGCGCCGACGCCATTACGAAGAGTGACTTCGCAGTGCTGGCGGTGACCGCCGGCGGAGGGGTTGAAGCCTCGTCTGTTGAGCACATTCCGAGACTTACGAGCCCCGCCGCCACTATAGCGATAAGGAGACACCCTGCGCTCCCCTGACTGGCTTCCGATCGTTCACCGCGCGTCAGAGGCGCGGAATAAGAGAAACCAGTGCCGGGAATTCCAACGGATCCGCGTGCGCCACGCTTCCCGAGCGTCAACCGTGCACCTTTGCCGCCGATGCTTGTGCTGAGCCCACCGCGGCTAAAGTTGAGCCGAACACCAGGCAATATCTTCACAGACGGCGGAAGCGGAAGCCCATTGCGCCCTCCAGGCGGGCGGTCTGCTCGCGCTCCGCGTCAGCTTAGCAGAGCCTCTCGTTTACACCGAGAGGGCCGGCGGTGCATTGCACCGAAGTGGATGAAGAATTGCGCCGCATAACACTTCCCAATTGGCCGCGCCTCATGTTGGAGC
>JALYGI010000135.1 GCA_030777185.1 Pseudomonadota bacterium | reverse complement strand
CAGCTTCGTCCGATCACCCTCTTCGCCATTCAGAAAGGGCTGACAAAAGGCACCGACCCGCAGAACCAATCCCAGCTCGATGCACTATGGCGCACGCTCCTGAAACAGCCGGAAACGGAGCTCCCCGCAAGAGAGGTGGCAATGCAGATCAGCCCGTTCGACGTCCAGCTGCTACTCGGCCAGCTCCTTGCGGCAGCGAATGCGGAGGGCCCAGGTGCACAGGTGCCGCAGGGGCACCGAGAGCCCAATCTGGCTACGTCTCGCCGCGGATCGCAAGAGCCCTGAAAACCAGCCAATTCGGTGCCAATTCTCGTTGACGATGTCAGAGCCGGGTTCACGATGCCCTCACTTGAAAGGACGCGCAGATGCGATTCCGGATCAGCAAGGGACGACTGACGGCAGACGGTAAGTCCGTCGATTATATTCCATCGCTCTATATGGGCGGGCCGTTCTCGCCAAGGATTGCCGTGATGCATTTCACCTACGGCGGCACCGCCCGATCCTCGGCCGAATGGTTCCGGACGAAGAGGGCCAACGGATCCTCAGCTCACATCGTTATCGAGCGCGACGGAAGCATCATCCAGTGCGTGCCTTTCGACCGCGTCGCCTGGCACGCCGGCAGATCTCGTTGGAAGAACCTGGTCGGTCTCAATAACCATTCAATCGGTATCGAACTCGCCAATTGGGGCTATCTGCAACGGGCGGGTGACGGCTGGGCCTGTTACACCGGCACAAGGATCAACGAGCCGGTCGTGGCGACGCACAAGAATGGCAATCCGGACGGATCAACGCGGCCGATTGGTTGGGAAGCCTATCCGGAAGTGCAGATCGCGGCAGCCGCAGGCGTCGTGGCCGCACTCGTCGAATCCTACAGCGTGAATGAAATCCTCGGCCACGATGACATATCTCCCACACGCAAGTGGGATCCGGGCCCTGCCTTCGACATGGCGACCTTCAGGGCGCGGGTGTTTGGAGGCCGCGGCTACGACGGCGACGTCCGCGTGCGGGTGACGGCGGCCGATGGCTTGAACCTGCGTTCAGGCCCCGCAAGTAGCTTTGCCGCGTTGGAGCTCCTGCCCGTTGGGACGGAGCTCGAGCCGCTGTCCACCAACGGCAAGTGGATCGAAGTCTCGGTCTATGGAGGCGACGGACGCCCAAGAGCAACCGGATGGATCCACAGCCATTATGTCGAGGAAGTGTGAGCCGGAACTTCGTCTCCCAGCCGCTCGAACAATTGTCACTCAGGTCCGCCAAAGCCGGAGATCCGGCAGAGGGCGGGCAGAGAGCGTAAATACCTCAAGGGAAGAACAGCCAAGCCCCCGTCTCCGATGGCATGCTCGTGGGTCCGCCCCAAGGTTGAAGCCCCAATCGGGCGACCCGACCCAGCACGGCAGCGACAAGGAGGAGGAAAAGGCTCGCACCGGCGCGGCGGCTGTGGGCGCTTGGTTCTGGGCCGTCCTCGTGCCTGGACGATGAAGCTTTTGTATGCGCTGGCAGCCGTGCTAGGGGGCGCGTTTACCCTGGCTTAGGAGCATGCGATTGTTCAGCAATTTCCGGTCACCGGCGCGACTTCTCTTTCGCGCTTCCGTCGCCCTAGGCGGTCTGGCTGCAACGGCGGGTGCCGGAATGGCGCAAAAGGTGCCGATCCTTCAGCCCGGCGCACCGGGCCAGGCGCCGAGGGAGCTCAGCCCTGAGCAAGCGGTCCAGATCGCGAACACCCGCTTTTCCCCCGACGACGTGAGGTTCATGCAGGACATGATCCATCACCACCGCCAGGCCGTCCAGATGGCGGCCTTGGTGAAGGGGCGCACGGACCGGCAGAGCCTGGTCGAGCTGGCCAAGCGCATCAACGCCTCGCAGGCGGATGAGATCGCATTCATGCAGACCTGGCTTCGCGAGCGAGGTCAGGCCTTGTCCAATCCTGCGCCCCATGCCCACCACGGCGGGGCCATGCCTGGCATGGCAACGCCGGATCAAATGGCCGCACTCGCCGCAGCCAAGGGCCCTGCCTTCGAGCGGCTCTTCCTGGAGCGCATGATTGCCCACCATGAGGGCGCCTTGACCATGGTCAAGAAGCTGCTGGAGCAGCCGGGCTCGGCCTATGACCCCGCCCTGCTCGATTTCACCACCGACGTGAAGAACGACCAGGAAGCCGAAATCAAGCGCATGAGCGCGCTTCTGGTGGGGTTTTCCGCGGATCCCCGGTCCAACCTGAAGCCGGGCTTCCGGAATGCCGGCCAGGCGGGCAGCAATCTCATGCTGATCGCCTCCTTGCCGAAGCCGATCGGCTTTTTTGACCGCAACAACCCGGCCGGCCTTCCGCCGGCAAAGCCGGTCAAGGCGGCGGCCAAACCGGCGGGCGGGGCTGCGGGCGGGGCTGCACAGGCGAAGAGCGACCCGGATTTCGGCGAGCGATCCCCGCATCTCAGTTTCGCCAACACCGACATGGCATTTTCGGGAAACCTGCTCGCGGTTGGCAATTATCACGGTTTCAATCTCTACCGGCTGAATCCGGAGGGCATGCCGGACCTGGTGAGCTCGGTCGTCTGCCCAGGCGGTCAGGGGGATGTGTCGATCGTCGGCGACATCCTGATCATGTCGGTCGAGCAGACCCGCGGCCGGGTCGATTGCGGCCTCCAGGGCGTCAGCGAGGATGTCAGCCCCGAGCGTTTCCGCGGGCTTCGCATCTTCAACATCAGCAATCCCGCACGGCCCATCCAGGTTGGCCAGGTGCAGACCTGTCGCGGCTCGCACACCCACTCCGTCGTCTCCGCTCCGGACGCGAAAGACGCGATCATCGTCTACGTTTCCGGGACGTCTTCGATTCGGAAGGGAGAAGAACTCAAGGGCTGCGTCGGAGAGGTCCCTGGCGATGAGCGCACCGCGCTCTTCCGCATCGACGTCGTCGAGATTCCGCTCAGCGACCCGTCGCGGTCCCGCATCATCGATAGCCCGGCGGTGTTCGCTGACCCTTCGACCGGCCGCCTCGCCGGCCTGTGGCAGGGCGGGACCCATGGCAAGGATACGCAAGAGACGAGGCGGACGGACCAGTGCCATGACATCACCGTGTTCCCCGCTGGCAAACTCGCCGCGGGCGCCTGCTCGGGCAATGGCATCATCTTCAACATAGCGGACCCGCGGAGGCCCAAGCGGCTCGACGCGGTCGTCGATCCAGGCTTTGCCTACTGGCATTCGGCAACGTTCAACAATGCCGGAACCAAAGTTCTGTTCACGGACGAATGGGGCGGCGGCTCGCGAGCGCGCTGCCGCGCGCAGGATCAGCGCAACTGGGGCGCCAACGCGATCTATGACATCGTCGACCGGAAGCTGGTGTTCCGCAGCTACTACAAGCTGCCGGCCGCGCAGACCGAGCAGGAGAATTGCGTCGCTCACAATGGCTCGATCATTCCCGTGCCCGGCCGAGATATCTTCGTACAAGCCTGGTACCAGGGCGGGATTTCAGTGATCGATTTCACCGACTCCGCCAATCCGGTGGAAATCGCTTATTTCGATCGCGGACCGATCGACGGAAAACATCTGGTGCTTGGCGGCTACTGGTCGGCTTATTGGTATCGCGGCCGGATCTACGGCACCGAGATCGCACGCGGGCTCGACGTCCTCGCGCTCCAGCCCAGCCAATATCTCACTTCGAACGAGATCGCGGCGGCGGCGCTTGCCGATCAGGGCAAGATGTTCAACCCACAGCAGCAATTCCCCGTGACTTGGCCGGACCACCCGCTGGTCGCACGCGCCTATGTCGATCAGCTTGCCCGCGACCGGGCGCTCTCGCCGGCAATGACGGCGGATCTCTCCTCCGCGCTCGATCAAGCAAGATCGCCGATTGAGGCCGGCACTGGCAATCGCGCTTTGGCAGCGACGATGACGTCACTGGCGTCAAAGCTAGAACAGTCCGGCAGCGACGTCGCCACGAACAAGCGCATGGCCGCGCTTCGGGGAACTTTGACCCGGATGGCGGCGAAGCTCCGCTGACGAAGAAAAGTTTTCGAGGGCATAGCTGCTTCCGATGGCTGTCGCTTGGTAAGACGGTGACGCCAATCTGAAGGGAGGAACGCTGATGACGAAGCCTTTTGTCGGCCTTCTGTTGGCGGCCGCTCTCATCGGCGCCGCGCCTCCGGGCCGGGTGAATGTCGGCGACCG
>JALYGI010000134.1 GCA_030777185.1 Pseudomonadota bacterium | reverse complement strand
ATGAAGAAGAGCTTGAACTCGCATGGCAGAACAGGCTGCGCGGCCATGTTCCGGGCGGCAACCTCGACGCCCCCGATCCCGTCTTCCGGGATCATATGCAAGATGCGCGGGCTCCTCTCAGTCATAGCAGGTCATCTGCCACTTTCCGTGATCCTCAGCAGCCTGAAATGCTGATCGAGGACGGTTTCGACCTCGAATCGACGCACCGCTTCGGCAAGCGTTTCTGCGGGGATCGGCTTGGCGAGAGCCAAGTCGATCGCCTCCGCCATCGCATCGGGATCGTGCATGGGAACAAGATAGCCGTATCTGCCGTCCTGCAGGACCTCTCGAGGCCCCGTGGGACAATCGGTAGCAATCGGAGTGCACCCGCACATCATCGCTTCCACCAGCACGTTCGGAAGCCCTTCCGAATAGGAAGAGAGCACCGACACGTCCGATCGCGCAAAATATTTAAGTGGGTTGTCGACGCGGCCGGGAAGCCAGACGGACCCGGTCAAACCAAGCTGATCAACCAAGCTTTCCAGCTCCTGCCGCATAGCGCCTTCCCCGAAAATCGCCAGCCTGACCTCACGGCCACGATCCTTAAGCCTCCCGACTGCCCGCACCAAATCGACGAAGCCCTTTCTTGTGGTGAGCGTTCCGGCAGCCGCGACGATCGGGACGTCCTTCTTCACAAACCACTCATGGTCGACCGGCTCGGCCATCCGCAGCTTTGAAGCTTCATCCACGATGATATTGTGCACGCACACGTGCGGCGCATTTTTGAACAACTTTCGGTATTCGCCGACCATATCCTCCGACACGCAAGTCAGTGCGTCTGCACGCCACATCAAACATTTTGCAAGCTGCTTGAAGATCCACTTCCGGCTGAAGCGCCTGTTCGAGTAGGGTCCGTCGTGCCCGAAAGCGTCTACTGGAAGGACGCGCGATGATCCGCTGATCTTGGCACGAGACCTGGTCACGATCGCGGCAAGCAGGATCATGTGGTTCAAATGATCCTCAGCCGAAAAAATTACATCGGGCTTTGCCGTCCTGAGGTAGCGGCACATGGCAACGAACATCTGCCGCACTCGCCCGACGCCCCAGTCCACCACCGCCACGCCAGGTACGCTCGGCAGCTTACGGGCCTCGGCGGGGAGGCCGTCGTCCAGGCACCCGAATATCATATCCACGTGGTGCCCTCTTTCCGCCAAAGCACGGGCAAGCCTCGTCTGCGCCAGCGCGACACCGGTGAACGAATATCGTGCTGTAATAACGCTGATTTTCATCGTCGTTCCAGTAAGGTCGTTCCTGGATAGCGGCAAAGTCATCCTGTGGGAGCCCCCTGTGCTCTCCTGGGCCACGCCAACCTGTTCAGTGCCAAAAATGGACAGCCCCAGCCAGGGCATTGGACGGGCGCTGATTTGCGACCCTGCGAGGCCACTCCGCACTGCACAGCAGGCGGCTCAGTATCTTGGCTCGTGCGGGCCCGCGGCCGCTGAGCTTAGCGAACCACAGCGGCTCCCGTGTCATTGTCCAGCTTCCCGTCAGTCGCCCCCATCTTAGGCAAGAATATGGGAGAGCCGCCGCAAGGCGGCTTGCTTGGAATAATTGTGTTCGTAGATCTCCCGGAGGCTCGGGTCGAGCGTCGAAAGCGGCTTCGCTTCAAGAGAGCGCAGCGTGGAGACGAACTCCTCCTTCGTGTTGCACAGCCACCCTGCCCTGTCGACCACATCCTCATAGCCGGCAAAGGCTTCGCTGGTGCCGACCACCTTCTTGCCGAACATCAACGCCTCGGCAACCTTCGTCTTCATGCCCGATCCGTCGAAAATCGGCGCGACCACCACCTTCGCGCCGAGGTACCAGTCCTGCAGCCTGTCGACACGCCCGACAATTTCAACGTTCGAGTGAAGAGCCAGGCGATCACGCAGCCGCTCCATCCCTTGTCCGACGATGCAGATCCTCAGCCCGATGTGCGGTGCGACCTCGTCGGCGAACCAGGTGATTCCGGCTTCGTTCGCATAGAAAGCCCCCCCGACGAACAGCACATAGCTTCCTTCGGCGGCTGATGGTTGGGCGGGCGTAATCGGATCGAGCGCGTCCTCCATGGCCAGCGGAAGAATGTCGGTCGCAGCGCGACCGTAAATCCGCTTCAGAACCTTGCTGTCTCGCTCGCTGAGGGCGATCAGACGGTTGCTGAACCGAACGGCGTTTCTCTCGGCCAGGTAGTTGGCGATAAGGACGGCGCCGGCACGAACGCTCTTCCGCCGTTTGAACGAGTCCAGAAAGAACTTAGCCTCCACGTTGTGAAAGAAGGTCA
>JALYGI010000133.1 GCA_030777185.1 Pseudomonadota bacterium | reverse complement strand
CGAAGGGCACGGCCGGGAGGCGATCGACGCCGTCATCATCGGCACCGTCGTTCCGCGCGCGCTCCACAATCTGGAGGTGCTCGCCGTGAAATATTTCGGAGTGGAGCCGCTCATCGCCGGTCAGGGCCCTGCTGAATGGTGCATCGCGCTCGATGTCGCCGAGCCGCGCTCGGTGGGGGCCGACCGCGTGCTCGACGCGATCGCGGCGCACGCCATCCATGAAGGTGACCTCATCGTGATCGATTTCGGCACCGCCACCACGTTCGACTTCGTCGATCATTCCGGCGCCTATAAGGGCGGTATCATCGCCCCCGGCATCAATCTGTCCCTCGATGCGCTGGTCACCGCAGCGGCAAAGCTCCCCCGCATCGCGATCCAGGCCCCGCAAGGGAACCTCTCCGTGATCGGCCGCACGACCGAGGACCAGATGCATATCGGCATCTACTGGGGCTATGTCAGCATGATCGAAGGCCTGGTTGCACGCATGAAGGCGGAGATCGGCCGGCCCGTCACGGTGGTCGCAACTGGCGGCCTTGCCACCCTGTTCGACCAGCATACCGATACCTTCGACGCGATCGAGCCGGACCTCACCATCCAGGGGCTCGCTCTTCTTTACAAACGAAGCCAAAGCGCCACTTGGGGCTAAGCCCGCGGCCTAGAGCACTTCCCGAAAAAGTGGGCACCGTTGAGTAGGTCGCCATGCGCCCCGGGCATGGCTGCGCAGTCCGGGGGACTGCGCACCTACTCAACTTTCGGCCGGGGGATGATTCAGGTACGGATTGCCCCCCGCAATCCGTAGCAATGCCTGGGGCATGGCGACCTGATCATCTCCAGACATTGATCTGGAGCCTTTCTGATCCGACAAGGCGATGCCGCCTTGGCGGGAAAGGCTCTAGGCGCAGACGAAGGAACAGAATGAAACCCGGCAACGAACTCCTCTTTCTCGCCCTCGGCGGCTCGGGCGAGATTGGAATGAACGTCAATCTCTATGGCTGTAACGGCAAGTGGATCATGGTCGATCTCGGCATGACCTTCGCCGACCCCGCTTATCCCGGCATCGATCTCGTCCTGCCTGACCTGAGCTTCATCGAGGAGCGGCGGAAGGATCTGCTCGGCATCGTCATCACGCACGGGCACGAGGATCATATCGGCGCGATTCCGTATCTTGCCGCCGATCTTGGCGTGCCGCTCTACGCCACGCCCTTCACCGCCGCGCTGATCGCTGGAAAGCTCGAGGAAGAGGGCCTGACCAGGGAGGTCGACCTCAAGGTCATCGACCGGGGCGGCTCGTTCAAGCTCGGGCCGTTCGGCCTGCGCTACGTTCCGCTCGCCCATTCGATCGCCGAAGCCAACGCGCTGCTGATCGAAACGCCGCACGGCAAGGTGTTCCATACCGGCGACTGGAAGCTTGACGCGGCGCCCCAGATCGGCTCGCCCACCAGCGACGATGCGATGCGTGCGATCGGCGACCAAGGCATCCTCGCGCTTGTCTGCGATTCCACAAACGTGTTCAATCCGGAGCCGTCCGGCTCGGAAGCGACGGTCCGCGGCGGCCTTGAGGATGTGGTCGCGGCCGCAAAGGGGAGGGTGGTCGTCACCACCTTCGCTTCCAATGCCGCCCGGCTCCACACGCTCGGCCGCGTCGCCCGCGTCACAAACCGCCAGCTCTGCGTCGCCGGCCGTTCGCTCGACCGCATCCTCAAGGTGGCGCGCAGCACCGGCTACCTGAAGGATTTTCCGGAAACGATCGACTTCGACACGGCGATGAGCTTGCCCCGCCGGGAGGTTTTGATCGTGGCGACGGGCGGGCAGGGTGAAGACAGGGCGGCGCTCGCGCGGATCGCCTCGGGCGAGCACAAGATCAAGCTGCAGGAAGGCGACACCGTGGTGTTCTCCTCGCGCCAGATTCCGGGCAATGAGCTCGCGATCGGGCGCATCATGAACAAGCTCGCACGAGCGGATGTGAAGACGGTGACCGAGCGCCAGGCGCATGTTCACGTTTCCGGCCATCCCGCTCGTCCCGAACTTTCGGCCATGTATCGCTGGATCAGGCCCGAGATCCTGATCCCGGTTCACGGCGAAAGCCGCCACCTCCACGAGCACCGCCGCTTCGCGCTGGAGGAAGGGATCCGCCAAAGCATCGTCCAGGAGAATGGCGAAGCCATCCGCCTCGCGCCCGATGGCCCGCGGAAGATTGGCGAGGAGCGTGTCGGCCGCCTAATCCTCGACGGCGACGTGATGCTCAGGGCCGACGGCACCACCATGAACCAGCGCCGCAAGATTGCGAGCAATGGCGTCATTTCGGTCGCGGTCGCGATCGACGGCAGCAACCGCGTTCGCGGTAACCCGCAGATCGCGCTCCAAGGCATCCCGGTCGAGGAGGATCGCGGCGAGTTCCTGGACGAAGCTCGCGATGCCGCCGCCGATGGTGCGCGCAAGGAATGCGATGCGGAAGATAAGCTGCGCGAGAATATCCGCCTCGCCGTCCGCCGCTGCGCAACCGAATGGACCGGCAAGAAACCGGTAGTCGACGTGCTGATCGTCAGGGTTTAACCGGCCGGTGAAGATCGGCTCTGCACTGGCGATCTACACGCTCTTCTGGGTGATGAGCCTGTTCCTCGTCTTGCCCTTCGGCGTCCGCACCGACGAGGAAGCGGGAGTGGAGCGCTTGCCCGGCCACGCCGAAAGCGCTCCTCACCGCTTCAGCTTCGGCCGGACCGCGCTCCGGGCGACACTCCTGTCGGCGATCCTTTTCGCGCTTTTTTATCTTAACTACGTCTACGGCTGGATCGGCGCTGGCATGCTCGACTGGACGCGCCGGCCCTAGCCTCTCGACTCCCAGTGAGACGAAGATTCACGTTGCAGGCTGAAACAGCCTGGGCGCCATATGGAGCGCCGAGGGTCCAAAGATGAATGATGCCGGCAGGTGTGAGACGGCATTCAGCCACATCGAAGGCGTATCCATTGCAGATCGACATCTGCTTTCCACCCGTGGTTGAAATTGCAAAAGCCAGCAGAACGTGCGCCGCTTGTGTGGTAATGGTGGGAGGCGGAGGTTGTGCAGCTATGGTCTCACGCGGATTGATCACAATGCTCGGCGCCATCGCGCTGGTGGCGCCGGTTTCGGCATCCAAGCCTACGGGTGGAAGACCGACTGCGTCTCATGCGCCGAGCTTCCGATGCGTGGATAGCCTGTCGCAGACGGAGAAGCTGATTTGTAGCGATGCCGAACTCAGCGCCTATGACCGCGCCGTCACCTATGCATACCTGAATAAGTGGCGGTTGGACGAGTTTGACGTCGCGTCGAACCAGCGCAACTGGCTGCGCTATCGCGACAGGTGTGGAGGCAAGAAAAGTTGCCTCCTTCGAGCCTATAAAGAGTGGATCCGGGACGCCTCGAGCACTCCGTTTGGAACGCAGCTTCGCCGCGTGGCGGGGCCGCCAAAGGATATAGGCGACCTTTTGTTGGGAAGCCTGCAGTCCCCGACCGGCGCGGTTACGCCGCTGCGCGATAGTGGCGACCTCTCCATAAAAGAGCTTGGTGGCGAATGGTATCTCTTCGTCGCCAGCGCCATCCACTTCTACGACCCGCACGATGGCCGTGGCGAAAATTTCTCGGATTCGGGTGCGCAGGGCCTCGTGCATCTCACCAACGGCCGAGGGACCTTCGTTGACGATCCGAGCATGAAATATCCATGTGTATTGGAGATCACAAAGCTGCCGAAAGGTGCTTGGAAGCTAGTCGAGGAGGGCGTGTGCAGCGGCGTCGGCTCTTCGCTCACCGGCATTTACGCGAAGTAAGCTGATCGTTCTTGCCGATCCGCTGTATGTCCGACGCACGGCAATTGTCTGCTAAGTCGGAGCCGATGTGGACAATGAGCAGGGGAGGCTGGGCAGGTTGTGGAGCTTAGCCGATAAAGATCAGCAGCTCAAAATTGGTGCGGACGGCGGGACTTGAACCCGCACTCCAGGGTCTGGAAACAGATTTTAAGTCTGCTGCGTCTACCGATTTCGCCACGTCCGCTCGAGCGGGCTCGATAGCGGGAACCGGCACCGGGTTGGAAGCGGGAATCGAAAGCAGGCGAAGCCTGGCTATTCCGCCGCCTGAACATCCTGCAGGTTCAGCCGCTCGCGCATTTCCTTGCCCGGCTTGAAATAGGGAACACGCTTGGCGGCGACGTCGACGGCATCGCCGGTGCGAGGATTGCGGCCCTTGCGCGCATCGCGATCGCGGGTCGAAAAAGCACCGAAGCCGCGAAGCTCCACACGGCCGCCGCGCTGCAGCTGATCGATGATGGAGTCGAAGAAGGCGGTGACCACGCGCTCGATCTCCTTGACCGTCAGATCAGGGTGATCTTCACACAGCTTCTGCACAAGCTCGGAACGGATCAAGGTAAGTCCCCCACCAGATGATGACCAAAAACGCAAACTAGCAGCCGCCCCCGAGCCGCTACCGCAGATTGATCGCACCAAATCGGAGTGAAATCAACATGTCACGCTAAAAAGGGTCGGCGAAAACGCCTCGTTTCGGCGCATGGGGAAAGATGCGGGTGCCGAGAGGCACCCGCTTTTCTCGAACGACTAGCTGTTTTTTTGCTTGAGGGCTTCGCCAAGGATGTCGCCAAGGCTGGCGCCCGAATCGGAGCTGCCATATTGGGCGACCGCCTGCTTCTCCTCGGCGATCTGCATCGCCTTGATGGAGAAGTTGGGCTTCTTCGAACGATCGAAGCCGATCACCATCGCGTCGAACTTCTGGCCGACCTGGTAGCGCTCGGGGCGCTGCTCGTCGCGGTCGCGGCCAAGGTCGGCGCGCTTGATGAAGCCGGTTGGGCCGTCGTCGCCGACCTGCACCTCGAGCCCTCCGTCGCGAACTTCGAGCACCGTTACGGTGACCACCTCGTTCTTGGAGACGCCGCTGCCCGCGCCGGCACCGCCGCCGCCCGCGGCAACGCCGCCGCGCTCGAGCTGCTTCATGCCAAGCGAGATGCGCTCCTTCTCGACGTCCACGTCGAGCACCTGGGCCCGGACCGTCTCGCCCTTGTGGTGAAGGTTCAGAGCCTCTTCGCCCGAAACGCCCCAAGCAATGTCGGACATGTGGACCATGCCGTCGACATCGCCCTCGAGGCCGATGAACAGGCCGAACTCGGTCGCGTTCTTGACTTCGCCTTCCACCGTCGAGCCGATCGGGTGCTTCTCCGCGAATGCGGCCCAGGGATTAGCCTGCGCCTGCTTCAAACCGAGCGAAATCCGGCGCTTCTCCTCGTCCACCTCGATCACCGCCACGTCCACTTCCTGGCTGGTGGAGACGATCTTGCCCGGATGGACGTTCTTCTTGGTCCAGCTCATCTCGGAGACGTGGACGCGGCCCTCGATGCCGGGCTCGAGTTCGACGAAGGCGCCATATTCGGTGATGTTGGTGACGCGGCCGCGGAACACGCCGCCGACGGGATATTTGGCGCCGGCGCCTTCCCACGGATCGGTCTCGAGCTGCTTCATGCCAAGCGAGATGCGCTGCGTCTCGCGGTTGATGCGGACGATCTGGACTCGAACCGTGTCGCCGATGTTGATCACCTCGGATGGGTGATTGACGCGCTTGTAGCTGATGTCGGTGACGTGGAGCAGGCCGTCGATGCCGCCCA
>JALYGI010000132.1 GCA_030777185.1 Pseudomonadota bacterium | reverse complement strand
TCCCTGATCCAGCAATAGCGATAATCCCAATTGCGACCGCTATTCGCCGCCTCCGGAATCGAGGTGGTGAGCGCTGCGACGATCGCGCCGGTTTCTTCATGCTGGCAGAGCTTCAGGGTGATCGCGGCGCGGATCACCACCGTCTGCCATTCGAGCGGGATGGCGAGCCCCCTCACCCATTCGCGCCAATGATCGGACGTTTCGTGCAGCATCGAGGCAAGTGTGTGGCCGACATTGCCGACGAAGGGCTCATCGGGGCCGAGGAAGAAGTGGAGCGGCTTTTCGAGCCGGAAGCAGCGGCCGTCGAGGATATGAGTGACCGGTGCGTCGGTGGTGAGCCGAAGCGGCTGCGGCTTCAGGAGGAAACGGATATGGTTGCTGCCGCTGGTCCGCTGCGCATCGGCCGCGCCCCAATTGGTGGCGGGATTGAGCTCGACCCTGATCCTTGGTGCGCCCGAGACCGGGCGAATGATCCGCGCGA
Organism: Pseudomonadota bacterium; assembly: GCA_030777185.1. Lineage (GTDB taxonomy): Bacteria > Pseudomonadota > Alphaproteobacteria > Sphingomonadales > Sphingomonadaceae > Allosphingosinicella. The sequence goes on along the minus strand of JALYGI010000132.1, from coordinate 5,575 downwards.
ATGCGACCGGACGGTAGGTGCGGCCGGAGCGATCGAAACGAGGGCAGAAATCGAAAAGTTCGGCGACGGCGCCATCGGCATCGGTAAGCCGCGTGACGAGGATCGCCGTGTTGCGGAGGTAGCGCTGCTCGACCGAGATCTGATCCTCCAGCGAAATGCGCCACTCGCCGCGGCCGTCGCCGTCTTTTGGGTCCAGCAGCGAGCAGAAGAGCGGATCGCCGTCGACCCGCGGGGCACAGGCCCAGGCGAACCCTGCCGCGTCGTCGACCAGCGCGCTCACTTGGCAATTGCCGATCGGCCAGAGGTTGAGGCTCTTCACGCCGCCGCCTCCGCCAGCCAGGCGGTGACCGCCGCGACGTTGTCGAGCCGCCATCTGGCCGCGGTTTCACGAGGAGGGCCCACCAGGATGCCGCCGCCGCCAAGATCGGCCGCTGCCAGGAATGCATCCTCGTCGGTAAGATCGTCGCCCACGAACAATGGCCGCGCAGCGGCAAAATCCGGTTGCGACATGAAGGCGCGAACCGCGTCGCCCTTGTCGGCACCGGGCGGACGGAGCTCGACGACCATCTTGCCTCGCTGGAGGGCGAGACCGGTTTGGCCTGCCAGCTCGGTGAGAAGGCCGGTGACCCGCTCCTCCTCCTGCGGCGCCTGGCGGAAGTGGAGCGCGATGCCGAACGGCTTGTTCTCCACTAAGAGGCCGGGCGCCCCCTCAGCGAGGCTCGCGACGCGTTCGCGTGCTTCGCCGAGCTCGTGGCGAGCAGCGAGCGGGATATGGCTGCCGTCCCGAAGGCGCAGCTCCAGGCCGTGGGAGCCGGAGACCGCAAGGCCCGAGCATTCGAGATGCTGCTCCAGATCGGCGATCGCCCGTCCGCTGATCAACGCCAATCGGCCTTCCAGCCGAACGCTCAGCCGGCGCAGGAGACTGCTCAAGTTCGGCGAAACCCGGATCGCGTCCGGCGTCTCGGCCAGCTCCACGAGCGTGCCATCGAAATCGAGAAAAAGCGCCGCGCCGTCGAGCAGCGAAAGCGGCGGTTGCTGAAGGTTCATGCCGCCCCGTTGGCAAGGGCGGCGGCAAATCTCAAGGAGATTGGTCCGTTAGAGCCTGTTTGAAAATGCGCTCAAGAGCGCATTTGTAGGGGCTCGGCGCAAGCCCGGAACCGCATTCCCAAACATAAACTCAAAAATCCTCGCCTGCGTCCACGCCCCAGATGTGGCCTTTCATGATGTGTCCGCGGCGCCCGCCGACTTCGAACTCGCACCAGTCGCCGGAGCAGGTGTTGAGGCGGCCGACGACGCCCGGCTGGGCGAGGTAGCGAACCGGTGAGCCGGCGTTCGCCGCCTCGTGCAGCGGGCGCGGTTCGCTGCCGCGAACGATTCCGGTGCGGGTGTCGCTGAGCAGGTTGACCAGCATCCAGCCGGTCTCGCCGTCCGGGTCCTGGACCTTGCGCCAGCTCGGATAGACTTCGAGCACCTTGATTGGAAGATCGGCGCGGCGGTAAAGCCACTTGGCGGGATAGGTTTTGGCGGGGCCGGTCCGCATCAGCGCCTCGGATGCGGAGATCGAGGCCCAATAGGGAGTCTTACGCTCCTTCTGCGCCTCGGCTGCAGGCGAAAGCGCCGTCGCAAGTAGGATCGTCGCAAAGGCCAAAGCACGCTTCATCAGTTTCTCCTTACAGGGCCTGTTAACCCTGTCCTCTAAGCTGCAGCGGGTGTCGGCTTCAACAGCCAAGTAGGGCTCGATCGGATTGGTCCGCGGGCTCTTCAGAAGATCGTGAACATCGACCGTTCGGCAACCGAGGGATCGAGCGAATACCAGCAAGGCATGGTGAAGCGCTCGCCCTTGCGGACCGCCGTAACGCCGTGGGGGCTCTCAGCCGTGCCGCGGAACCCGACGAGGAGACCCGTCGACGGCTTGAGACGGACGCCTTGAAGCGGGAAGAAGACATGACCCCCTTCGAATTCTTCGTTGAGATAAAGCACGGCGGCGAAATCCCGGTGGGGCGTATCGTGCTTGCTTCCGTCCGGATGAGCATTGTCGACATGGACCGGCATAGAATGGCCCTCGTTCCAGGACACGAGTTGCTGCGAATCCGAATAGAGACGGCCTTCGACGCCGAAATGCTCGGCAAGACGGTAGGCGATCACGAACCGGGCCTGCTGCATCACCGCCTTGGCTCCGATCGCGCGGGGATCGATCTGGTCAAACCAGAGAAGGCGGTCGCTCCAGAACGGATCGACAAGATTGGCGGCCAGCCTCCCCCTGCTCATGTTGAACGCTGCCCGGATCAGCTCGCACTGGCTGCGATCGAGGAAATTCTCGATGGCGAGGATCTCGTGCGGGGCCGCCCGCGCCTCCACCAATGGCACAGAATCCGGATCGCCTGCCCACCAGGCTGAGCTCACGATTGACGGTTGGGCTGGGCGTTGTGCGCCGAGCGTCGGGGCAGCAAGCGAAGCCATGTTTCCCGCCGCATCCAGGAGCGTGATCCGCGGCTCCGACACCTAATCACCCGTCTGGATGCGTTCCACCAGCTGCTTCACCGTCGGCACGAAGCCGTTCGAATAAAAGGGATCCTTCTTGAAACGGTAAGCCGCGTGGCCGGCGAACATGAGGTTTTCGTCGACCGGGCCACCATGGGCGATGTCCTGCAGCGTCTTTTGGATGCAGAAGCTCCTGGGATCGGCCAACCGGCCGGTCGTGTTCTTCTCATTGTCGGCCCAGGAAGAAAAAGCGCATTGGCTGAGGCAGCCCATGCAGTCCGCCTGGTCCTTGCGGATGATCTTCTTCTCCTCGGGGGTGACGAAGACGAGCGTCTCGTCGGGCGTCTTGAGAGCCTCCGTGAAGCCTTGGGCGAACCATTCGCGGGCATGGAGGAGATCGCCGCGAGTCACCCAATAATTCTTCTTGTTGCCGACGCCGACGTCGAGCTCGAAGCTATGATCGCCGATCGGCTCCTTGGTAAAGGCGATCTGGCGCTGCGAGCGCGCCTCCAGGTTGCGCAGGAAAGGCGTGCGTACCGCCGAGGAGTAGAAGCCGGTTGGGGAGAAACGGTGGAGAAGAACATCGCCCTCCTCCAGTGTCATCAGCCGCTGCTTCCATTCCTTGGGAATCGGGCTTTCCTGTGTGAGCAGCGGCCGCGTTCCGAACTGGAAGGCGATCTGGCCGAGCTCGGGATTGTCGATCCAATCCTCCCACTCCTTGAGGTTCCAGACCCCGCCGGCCATCACAATCGGCACGTCGTCCGAAATGCCGCCCTGGCGCATCGTATCGCGCAGTGCCTTGACGCGGGGATAAGGATCCTGCGGCTGGAGCGGGTCCTCCGCGTTGGACAGGCCGTTATGGCCGCCCGCGAGCCAGGGATCCTCGTAGACCACGGCGGCGAGGAAGTCTGCGAACTTGGAGTAGGCCCGTTTCCACAATGCACTGAAAGCGCGGGCAGAGCTGATGATCGGCAGGTAGTTCACCCCATAAGAGGCGGTGATCTCGGACAATTTGTAGGGCATGCCGGCCCCGCAGGTGACGCCCGCAACCATCCCGCGCGTCCGCTCGAGAACGCCGTGCAGGATGCGCTGAGCGCCGCCCATTTCCCACAGCACGTTGATGTTGATGGCGCCCTTGCCGCCGGTAATCTCGAACGCGCGGCGGACCTGCTCGGATGCGCCGTCGATCGCGTACTTGATCAGCTCCTCGTGCCGGTCGCGCCGGGTCAAAGCGTGGTAGACCTGCGGGATGATCTTGCCTTCGGGATCGTAGCTGTCGGCATTCACCGCCGAAACCGTCCCGATGCCGCCGGCTGCCGCCCAGGCGCCAGAGCTTGCGTGATTGGTGGCTGAAACGCCTTTGCCGCCCTCGATCAGCGGCAGCACTTCACGTCCCGCATATCGGATCGGCTGAATACCTTTGAACATCGAACCTCCAGAAGAATGTGAGGCGCCTATAGGCGAAGATCGCGCGGAGTTCGCGCAAAAATCGTGTCGGCTACGGCATGAACGCGCGAGGGCGGCGAATGGCTTCACCATAGAGCCGAGCATAATGTTCGATCATTCGTCGCTCGTCATATTCCGCTGCTGCCCGCTCGCGGTTGGCAAGGCCGATGGTGCGGCGAAGATCGGATCGGTCCGCGAGGCTGTCGAGGGCGGCCGTGAAGGCCGCCTCGTCCTCAGGCTCAACGATCAGCGGGCGGTTGTCTGCCGATACGATCGCCCTGATGTCGCCGACGCCGGTGCAGACGGCAGGAAGCCCAGCCGCCATCGCCTCGACCAGGGAGATCGGGAACTGCTCGCTGTTCGAGGACAGAGCGAAGATGTCGAACAAGCCGATATAGCGCGCGGGATCCGGAAGGAAGCCCGGCAGGATCAGGCGGTCGGCGACGCCGAGGCCGCGGGCCACCGCGACAATCCGCTCGCTCTCCGGCCCCTGCCCCACGATCACCAGCTGGGCCGCCTTGTTTCGCATGGCGGCGAAGGCACGGACGAGCCGGGGCAGGTTCTTGACCGGCCGCAGCCCGGCGACGGTGCCGATGACGATCTCGCCCTGGCGGCGTGTCAGGCCCGGAATGGCATCTCCCGCAGGAAGCCGGGCAAATCGCTCGATCGGAATGCCGTTCGGGATCCGCTGGATTCGGTCCACCGGCTGCCGCCACGCCCGCGCTGCGACCTTCTCGAGCTGCTCGGACGGTACGACAAGCCGATGGGCGGCACCGAGCCCGAGGCGGCGGTAAAGGTTGCGGCGGGATTTCAGCTGCCCTGCCTCGTCCTGGTTGAAGCCGTCCTCATGATGGATAAGCGGCGGTCCACCGAACATCCGCCGCGCCATCACCACGTCGAACGCCCCCCAATTGTAGGTGAGGACAAGATCGAAACGTCGCATGTAGCGGGCAAGCCTCCAGAGCCGCACGCCCGGCCGCCCGCTAAGGGAGGGTGCTTCGCTCGGAAAATCGACGCGGAGGCTCCTGTCGATCGCATCGCGGGCGGAAAGCTGATCGGGCATGCCGCTGATGATGCTGTGCTCGGCCGCCCCGCCGAACGCATTCATGAGCCGGACCGCGCGTGCCTCCTTGCCGCCGAGCGCGAAGGTCGAATGGGCGTGGAGGATGCGCACCGGCCGGTCCATGCGGCCTTATGCAGCAGGGTCGGCGTGCTGCAAAGTTAGGCGAGCCGCGCTTGCCTTTGCCGGAACCAGTCGCGAAAGAATGGAAGAATTTTCCAAAGTGACGGAATGAGCATGGACCAGACCGACCTCAAGATCCTGAAAATCCTGCAGGAGGATGCATCGCTTCCGGTGGCCGAGATCGCGGCCCGCGTGAACCTGTCGCAAACGCCGTGCTGGCGCCGCATCCAGCGCCTCGAAGCGGCCGGCGTAATCCAGCGGAGGGTAGCGCTCCTGGATCCGGAATCGGTGGGAATGGGCCTGACCATCTTCGTCGAGATCGAGACCGGCGATCATTCGCCCGAGTGGCTGGCCCGCTTCGCCGAAGCGCTGGACGCGATGCCGGAGGTGATGGAGGTGCACCGGATGGCCGGGGACGTGGATTACCTGCTTCGGATCGCCGTTGCGAGCATGGCGCAATATGAC
>JALYGI010000131.1 GCA_030777185.1 Pseudomonadota bacterium | reverse complement strand
TCGCGGCCGGCATGGGCGGCGGCACCGGCACCGGCGCCGCTCCTGTTATCGCCAAGACGGCGCGCGACAAGGGCATCCTCACCGTCGGCGTGGTCACGAAGCCGTTCAGCTTCGAAGGCAATCGCCGCATGCGCTCGGCCGACTCCGGCATCGAGGAGCTGCAGCAGCATGTCGACACCCTGATCGTTATCCCCAACCAGAATCTGTTCCGCATCGCCAACCCGAACACGACCTTCAAGGAAGCCTTCTCGATGGCTGACGAGGTCCTCCAGCAGGGCGTTCGCGGCATCACCGACCTGATGGTAATGCCGGGCCTCATCAACCTCGATTTCGCCGACGTCCGCTCGGTCATGGGCGAGATGGGCAAGGCGATGATGGGCACTGGCGAAGCCTCCGGCGACAATCGCGCGATCGAGGCCGCCGAGCAGGCGATCGCCAACCCGCTGCTCGACGGCGTGTCGATGAAGGGCGCCAAGGGCGTGATCATCTCGATCACCGGAGGCGAGGATATGCGCCTGATGGAGGTCGACGAGGCGGCCAGTCACATCAAGGAGCTGGTCGATCCCGACGCCAACATCATCTGGGGCTCGGCGTTCAACAACGATCTTCAGGGCAAGATCCGCGTTTCGGTCGTCGCCACCGGCATCGGCGCCGAGGCGACGGCGGTCCCCGCCGCGCCCGCCAAGGTGTTCGCTTTCCCCTCGTCCGGCCGCGGTGCCGAAACCGCGAAGCCCCAGGCGACTCCGGCTCCGGCTCCTGCTGCAGCCGCGACCCCGGCCCCGCCCGCGCGCGCAGCGGCTCCGATCGTTCCCATGCAGGAGCAGCCTGAGCCGCCGGCTCCCGAAATCGCGGTGGAAGAGCAGGCGCCGACCGATGAGCTGACGCTCGATCAGCTCGCCGACACCGGCACCGAGGATGGCGAGCTGCTGCTCGACAGCGGCAACATGCTCGGGGATGAGGATCAGGCCACGACCGGCGAGGGCGCCGGGCATCCAACCCGCAGCTGGCTCAACGGCGAGAGTGCTGCTCCGGCTGCGCCGCGCCGTGAAAGCGGCACCCTGTTCGAGCGCATGTCGAACATCGCCCGGGGCGCTGCCAAAGCCCAGGTGGACGAGGAGCCGGCGCCGGCCCGCGGCACCCGCGATCCGCTCGATATTCCGCGCTTCCTCAATCGGCAGAACAACCAGTAATTCCAACAGCTCCTCCAGCGGGGGAGTGTCGGACGAGACATCGGGCGTTGGGAGGGCGATGAGCCGCTTCCGACGCTCTCTCCTTGCGGGCGCGCATTCCGGTTCCAGCAGGCGGCGCCGATTCATCGCCGCCGGGCACCAGCTTGGCGCGGAAAGCGCAGGTCAGACATTGCCGGTACAGCTTGGATCAGGCTTATCAATGGCATGACTTTCAAGAAGATGATGAGCGTTCGGCTGGGCATCGCCCTGCTGATGGGGACTGCGCTCGGCACGGCGGCCGAGGCGCAAACCGCCTCCTTCCGCGAGAGCGCAGGCACGGCGCTGACGCGCCACCTTCGGACCATCGCCGACCAGCCCCGCAACGTCAGCGCCCTGATTGGCGCCGGCAAGGCCGCGCTCGAGCTGGGCGATCCCCAAGCGGCTTTGACCTTCTTCGCCCGCGCTGAGGAGATCGCACCGCGCGACGGACGTATCAAGGCGGGGATGGGCGCGGCGTTCGTCCAGATGGAGCAGGTCCATGCCGGCCTAAAATTCTTCGAGGATGCGGCCAGCCTCGGCGTCCCTGAGGCGGAGTTTGCGGGCGATCGCGGCCTTGCGCATGACCTGAACGGCGATCCCCGCCGCGCCCAGGCCGACTACGCTTTGGCGCTGCGCCGGCAGGAGGATCCCGAGGTGCGTCGCCGGCTCGCTTTGTCGCTCGCCATCAGTGGCGAGCGCGACAAGGCCATCGCCACGATCGACCGGCAGCTTCGCAACCAGGACCGCGCGGCATGGCGCGTCCGCAGCTTCATCCTCGCGCTGACCGGCGACGCCGCCGAGGCGACCCGCTCGGCGGAGGCCGTCATGCCGGCGCAGGCCGCCCAGATGCGTCCGTTCTTCGCCGCGCTGCCAGCATTGAAGCCAGCCGAACGGGCCATGGCGGTCCATTTCGGCCATTTTCCAAACGACGGCCGGCCGCTCCAGGTAGCGAGCGCCGGGACGCAATATGCGAACGCCGCGCCGGCGACGGCCAGTGCCGACCGTTCTGGCCAGCAGAGCTCGCTTCCCCGCCGCGGCAAGGCACCGGAGACGGTTTCGACCGCGCCCCGACGCCGCCCGGGCAGCGAAGAGAATGTGGCGGAAGAGCCGCGCCAGCGTCGCAATTCGTCCCTTATGGCCGATCGCTATGGCTATAATGAGCGTAGGGCCGCGCGCAGGAAGAAGGCGGAGCAGCCGAAACCCACCGCGCTCGCCGAGGCGCGCACTCCTGCCGTGGCGGCACCGCCCCAGGACCAACGAAGGACGCAGCAGCCGGCCGCCGCTGCCGTGGAGCAGCCCGGGCAGCAGATTGCAACGCAGCCGGTCGCCACTGCGCAAGCCCAGCTTACGGCACCCCCGCTCCAAACGGCACCGCTCCAGACCCCTCCGGCCGCAGGATCAGCACCGGCACCGCTCGTGTCGGCGCAGACGCAGCCGGTTACACCGAGCTTGGATCTAGGCGCCTCCCGGGCGGCTCCGGCCCAGTCCCGGCCATCTGCAACATCCGGCATCCAGCTGGCCGAGATCGCCCCCTCCGAGGCGAGCGGACCGACTGTCGGCCTGCCGGAGGGGACAGCGGCCGGGCCCGTGCTATCGCAGCAGGCGCCCGCCCGAGCCACCGGCCTTGCCGCCATCGCCGCAGCGATCGAGAGCCTGCCGGGCGACGGCGCTCCGGCCGCGGCCGCAAAAACGGCCCCGGCGCCGGCAGTGCGGATCGCCTCCAACAATGCCGCCAAACCTGCTTACGGCCCCAAGTTCGAAGCGGCGAAGCCCGAGGGGACCGCGGCCGCTTCTGCCAGCACGAAAACCGACGCGGCCGGGAAGGAAGCATCGGCCAAAGCCGCTGCGGCGAGGAAGGACGACGCAAAGACGGCGGCCGCGAAGAAGAACGAGCCCAAGGCCGCGGCCGTGAAGAAGGAAGAGGCCAAGGCCGCGGCTGCGAAGAAAGGTGAAGAGGCCAAGACCGCAGCCACCAAGAAAGAGGCGGCGGCCAAGCTGGCTCTCACCAAGAAGGAGGAAGCGGCCAAGCCCAAGGAGACAAGCCGCCACTGGGTCCAGATTGCGGGCGGTGCCAACGAAGCTGCGATGACCCGCGAATTCCTCCGCCTCAAGGCCAAGGCGCCGAAGCTGCTCTCGGCCCGCACCGCCTGGACCACCCCGCTACGCGCCACCAACCGGCTGCTCGTCGGACCATTCAAGACCAGCGCCGAGGCGCAGGAGTTCGTGAACGAGCTTGCCAAGCTCGACCTTCCGGCCTTCAGCTGGACCAGTCCCGCCGGCCAGGAGATCGTGAAGCTCGCGGCCGGATCAAAATCGTCCCGGGCCAATTAAGTCCCGGACGTGGATCGTGGCCCCGACATGGCTGAGAGCCTGAGTCACGCCCTCGGCCGAAACCCGGACGCGCTTCAACCTCAGACGATCGGCCTCGGGTGAGAGCTCTCGCACC
>JALYGI010000130.1 GCA_030777185.1 Pseudomonadota bacterium | reverse complement strand
GTCGCCGTCTCGCGCACAACGGTTCGGAAAAGCAGTATCGAGCTGCTCCTGTCCCGCAGGATGGTAAGTTTGTGCTGCACCAGAGGGTGCCCAACGATCGTCAGTCCATCCATTGTCAAAACACCGTTCCGTCGCTGATGATGGTGAAAGGTGGCCCGCCGCCGGCGCGCCGCTCGCCCGCGATCCGCCTGCCGGCAACCCACGTTCCACCCTCGAGCATACGAGCGAGAGGAAAGGAGTTCTCGTCGACACCAAGCAAATTTCGGACCACAGGGGCAAGACGGTCCAGCAATGCGACTGTCATAGAGCGCCAGGCGACGATCAGCGGGTCTGAGACATTATGGATCCGATCGGCTGCCGCGGGGTCGGAAAGCATGAGCACGCCACAATCGACAAAGAGACCGCCGTTCCGGTACTCGGCAAGGCCGGTGAGGCCGTCGATTTCCAGGACCTTGATCCCGGCTGCTTCGACCGGTTCGATCAAGGAATAAGCGAGCCACTGTGACAATTTGTGGAGCGGGACCAGCTCGTTCGTGGCATCACCGCGCCGCATAGCTGGATGCCGCCAGCAGTCGCCGAGCGGGATTCCATCGATCACCAGGCGGTCCGTCCAGATTGGGCCAAGCGCTTCGAGCAGCAGCTCCAGGATTGCCGAGGCGGGGAGGCTCCCTCCACGCGCACGTGAGACAAGAGCATCGTAGAGCCCGCCGGGCCGAGGCACGTCAGACGATCCAAAGAGATCCGGGCGTGCCAGAACCTGGTCACCCAGGCGGCGGAGCAGCGCCGTTCTCCCCTCCAACCCAACCATCGAGTTGCTGTGGTCGATTTGGAAGCCTTCCGAGAGCCTCTCAGAATTGAGCGCGGAAAGGACGCAGCCATCCGCCCTCATGGGCGACTGGGGATCGGCCGAGAAGGCGCCGGTCTCGAACAATCTCTGGCTTGCGACGGCGAGACCCTCAGAGCGAGCTAAGGTGAGGCCGCTCGGGCTATCGCGGTACTTCCAGCTTGGCCCCGCTCCCGCATCGAGAAGGACGGAAAGGATGACCAAGTCGAAGGCGGAGCGGGCCCGTATTGCGGGATCGCTTTCCTCCTGCGGCAATTTTGGCTCGCCCGCGACAAAATGGCGCCATCGCGCGTGGAATGGGATCTTGAGGTCGGGGTAGCGCTCGCGGGTGACAGAAGCTGTGAGCTCCGCCGCGGCTGCGAGCTTAGAGAGATCGACCGCCCATCCTTCAACATGGCCGTCGATCGCGAGCTCGAGCATCTCATGCGCTCGCTCACGAACGGCGGCCGCGCTGAGCAGGCGCTGGAGCGGTTCGGAAGAATGCTGCACGTTTACTAGAAGTTGCCCAGATCCCGCCCCACAACGGAGCGAAGCTGGTCCACGGTCGGCGCTCCCGCGGACGAGAAGTAACCAGCCGCTTTCTTGGCCTCCATTTCGACGCTGGCGTCGGGAGGGATCAGCTCGTCGGGGATCGGGACCCGCTCGCCGATCTCGATACCGCCGGACGAGAGCGCATCATACTTCATGTTCGACATCGAGACGAACCGGTCGATGCGGCGCACGCCCAACCAGTGGATCACGTCCGGCATGAGCTGCTGGAAACGGGCGTCCTGGACGCCGGCGACGCACTCCGTCCGCTCAAAATACGTCGCCGCCTGATCTCCGCCGGGCTGGCGCTTGCGAGCATTGTAAACGAGGAATTTGGTCACCTCGCCAAGTGCCCGCCCTTCCTTTCGGTTGTACACAATAAGGCCGACGCCGCCGGATTGAGCCGCTCGTGTCGCCTCCTCGATTCCGTGCGTGAGATAGGGACGGCAGGTGCAGATGTCCGAACCGAAAACATCTGATCCGTTGCACTCGTCGTGGACGCGGCAGGTGAGGGTCTTGGCGGGATCGCCGAGCGACCCGGGATCGCCAAATATGTACAGCGTCATTCCGCCAATTGGTGGCAGGAAGACCGACAGATCGGGCCGTGTTACGAGTTCAGGGTACATGCCACCGGTCTGTTCAAACAGGCAGCGGCGAAGATTCCCTTCTACGACCCCGAAGCGTTCGGCCACCCCGGGGAGCCACCACACGGGATCAATTGCGATCTTCGTGACCGAGACGTCCCCCGCTTCATGGACGATTTCGCCGTCCACGTTGAGGCGCCGGGTGGCAATGGCGACTTGGATCTCCGGGAGGGTCAGCCGCGCCTTGGTGATCGCGATGGATGGCCTGATATCGACGCCTTGGGCGATCAGGTCGCCGAAATCTTGTGCGACACGGTGCCCCCAAGGATCGAGCGAGACGATTTTTCCCGGCTCGCCCCACTGCGGATGCGGACCGATCTCACAAACCGGGGAGGTGTCCTGAAGGTCAGGCCGGGCCTGAGGGTCCATCGCGCCCGAGGAAATAGCCAGGGCCCGATAGATGGAATAGGATCCTCCGTGTGCCCCGATCGCGTTTCGGTCGGTGCGCGAATTTACCGTTGCGACCACCGGCCCCCGCTCGAGGGCGGTGGCACGCCCCCAATTCAACGGACACCGTGCCGGACCGCGAGTGCCCGGATGCGAGGTCAGCCGAATGTGGCCGCTCTTTCCGCTCGAAGAAGGCTCCACCGGCTTTTCCTTACTTCTATCTTGCGGCCAATGATCGCCCGCAGATCCTGATGCTACGATAGGAAGCCCGCGCTAGCTAGACTGCTAATCCTGCCCAAAGCCAAAGCGGTGCGCGTGCGGGGTCTGGAATTGCCCTCCTGCATAAAAGGCAGATTACAGCCGTCGATAGCGGAAATACCAAACTTCATGCCCCTTTCGGCGAGCCTTGGCTTCGTAGCGAGTCTCCGGCCAGCCGCCGGGGCGGGTGATGAAGTCCCGCGCGCTTTCGACCAGCCAGTCGAAGTCGGTGCGCTGGGTCATGATCATCATCGACCAGCGGCAGTAAACGGGATCGTCGGTGCCCAGCCGGAACTCGCCCCCCGGCTGGAGCTTGGCCGCGATGAGATCGAGCGGGCCGTGATTGACCATCCGCCGTTTTGCGTGGCGCGCCTTCGGCCAGGGATCGGGGTGGAGGAGGTAGACGAAGCGCAAGGACGCATTGGGGAGCCGCTCAAGCACCTCCAGCGCGTCCCCCATGTGGAGCCGGACGTTCGGCAGCCGCTGGTCGCGAATGTGCTGGAGCGCACCGACCACCCCATTGAGGAAAGGCTCGCAGCCGATGAAGCCGTGGTCGGGGAGGAGATCGGCACGGTAGGCGAGATGCTCGCCCGAGCCGAAACCGATCTCGAAATGGAGCGGCCGATCCTCGCCGAACAACGTGCGCGCGTCGATCGGACCCTCGTCGGGCACGCTGATGGCGGGAAGGAGCTCCTCCAGCAAAGCAGCCTGGCCTTGGCGCAGCTTGTGCCCGGAGCGGCGGCCGTACAGCCGCCTTATCGTACTGGGATCATTCACCTCGCCGGAGCTAGACCAAAACTCACGCCGCCTAGAGCGCCTGCTTCAGACGATCGACGAGGTCCGTCTTTTCCCAGCTGAAGCGGTCTCCTTCGGCCTTGCGGCCGAAATGGCCGTAGGCGGAAGTGGGGCCGTAGATCGGTTTGTTGAGGCCGAGATGGGTGCGGATGCCCTTCGGCGTCAGCTTGACGAGCGATGGGAGCACCCGCTCCAGATCGGAAGCAGCGACGCCGTTCGTCTCGGTGCCGTGCAGGTCGACGTAGAGCGACA
>JALYGI010000129.1 GCA_030777185.1 Pseudomonadota bacterium | reverse complement strand
GGGCGCGGCTGCGACCTTCGGGGAAGGTCGCACCTGCTCATCCGTACCTGATCATTCCCGACCGAAAATTGAGTAGGTGCGCAGTCCCCCGGACTGCGCAGCCATGCCCGGGGGGGGGCATGGCGACCTACTCAATGGTTCCCACTTTTTCGGGAAGTGCTCTAGCGGCTCTCCACGACTTATGAATCACGGCGAGGCTCGCCGGAGCCGGCTGAAAATAGTTAAACGAAGGTGATGCTCCCGGCCCTCGCCATGATACACTGCCGTCTCGACTCGGCTGGAGGATCGGCAATGCTCAATTACCGTCTCTACACGCTGAGAGAAGAAGGCGGGCCCTTCGTCGATTTCAACGACTTAACGGCGCAGGACGATGTCGAAGCGGTGCGGATCGTGAAGCCGTCGACCGGCGTTCGGCCGATGGAGCTGTGGTGCGGCAAGCGAAAGGTGAAGAGCTTCCCCGCGCTCCAATCGGAGACGGCCTGAGCCCCCAAATCGAGCCCGGAATATAGAACATAATTCTGATTGCTCCCGGCAGCCCACCCCGAAAGCAATCCGCCTCAAGCCCCGGCTCTCCGGGGCTCTCTTATGAACGGGATCATTCGTCGCCGTAGATCGCGACCTCCGTTCCCGCCGCCGACGCGCGGCCGCGGTACATTCCGGAGCTGTTGAACGACCAGCCGGCTTCGCCGCTCCGCGACACGAAGATGACGCCGCCCGTGCCGCCCAGCTCCCCCACTTCGGCCATGACAGCGTCCGCCGCGGCCTTGCCGGCCTGCCCGAGCAGACGGATGCGGGCGCAGATTTCGTGGGCGGCCGCCTCGCGGATGAAATATTCGCCCGATCCCGTCGCGGAGACGGCGCCGGCGCGGTCGTCGGCATAGGTGCCGGCGCCGATGATCGGGCTGTCGCCGATCCGCCCCCAGCGCTTACCGGTGATCCCGCCGGTGGAGGTGGCGGCAGCGACATGGCCGCCCGTGTCGAGCGCGACCGCGCCGACCGTGCCATATTTCATGTCGACGTCGAACCAGTCGGCGCCCCTCCGCTTCATCTCCTCAAGCTGCCGACGCCGTTCGGGCAAGGCGAACCAATCGGGACCCGCCTGCTCGAGGCCCTGCTCGACGGAGAACAGATCCGCGCCCGCGCCGCTCAGCATCACGTGCGGGCTCTTGTCCATAACGGCGCGGGCGAGGCTGACCGGGTTGCGCGTTCCCGTCGCGCCCGCCACCGCACCCGATCGGCGTTCGCTTCCCTCCATGATCGCTGCGTCGAGCTCGCTCGCGCCGTCATAGGTGAGCACCGCGCCGCGGCCGGCGTTGAAATGAGGATCGTCCTCCAGCGTCATCACCGTTGCCTCGACGGCGTCGAGCGCAGCGCCGCCGCCGCCGAGGATGGCTCCCCCAACCTCGAGCGCGTTGCCAAGCGCCGCCCGGATCGCCCGGTCCTGATCCGGGGTGATCGCGTCCCGCTCCATGATGCCGGCGCCGCCGTGGATGACCAGCTTCCAATCTGCATGAGCGGCATTCGGCATTTGGTTCTAGGCTCCGGAATCGAGGGATTGGCCGCTCGCATAGCCACAATGAAGCCGCCCCACCAGCGCCTGCCCGATTTCTCTTGACCAGCGTCGATTCATATAATTATGATATCATAATAAAGGAGGAACGGCCATGACTCTGTCGGTTGCTGGTTCGGGTGATCTGAAAGCGCTTCGGCTGTCGCAGGAGCGGGCGGCGGCCACTCAGAACGGCTATGTGATGCTGTTGGTGCTGCTGGCTGCGGTGGCGATTGCGGGCCTTGGCTTATGGGCTGCGGCCGGGCTGGAACAGAATTGGGGCTTTGGTCTCTTCGTGACGGGTGTGATCGCCTCAGGGTTCGTGGCTGTGGGCTTCTACTTCCTTCAGCCGAATCAGGCCGCCGCGATCCTGCTGTTTGGAGACTATCGCGGGACTGACAGGAATGCCGGGCTTCGCTGGCGGCTGCCCTGGCTGACGCGGACCAAGATCTCGACGCGCGTGCACAACGTCACCTCTGAGCGGCTGAAGGTGAACGATCTTCGCGGAAATCCGATCGAGATCGCCACCAACGTGGTCTGGCGCGTGACCGACACTGCGCAGGCGCTGTTCGACGTCGACGATTACACCAAGTTCGTCTTCGTCCAGATCGAAAGCGCGGTGCGCTCGATCGGCGCGCGCTATCCCTATGACGACATCGAGCATCAGGAGACGACGCTGCGCGGCCATGCCGACGAGGTGAATGGCGAACTGCGCACCGAGCTTCAGGACCGGGTGCAGGTCGCCGGCATCACCATCGACGAATGCCGCCTGACGCACCTCGCTTACGCCTCGGAGATCGCCCAATCGATGCTGCGCCGGCAGCAGGCGGAGGCAGTGATCGCCGCGCGGCAGAAGATCGTGATCGGTGCGGTCAGCATGGGCGAGACGGCGCTCCAGATGCTGTCGGAAAAGAATGTGGTCGAGCTCGACGACGAGCGCCGCGCGGCGATGGTGTCTAACTTGATGGTCGTGCTCTGCTCGGAACGGGATACGCAGCCGGTCGTCAATGCCGGCACGCTCTACCAGTAGGTTTGCATGCCCGACCCGAAAAAGGCCTTTCCGCTGCGCATCGAGCCAGCCCTTTGGGAGGCGCTCGAACGCGCGGCGGCGGCTGACTTCCGGAGCGTCAACGCCCAGATCGAATGCTTGCTGAGGGA
>JALYGI010000128.1 GCA_030777185.1 Pseudomonadota bacterium | reverse complement strand
TCGCGGAGCTCTGCGCCGCCACGGCGGACCTCAGCCCCGTCATCGCTGTGGGTGCGCCGCTGCGGCGGAACGGCCGGCTCTACAATTGCGCGCTTGCGATCTCGCGCGGGCGCATCCTCGGCGTGGTCCCCAAGTCCTTCCTGCCCAATTATCGCGAATATTATGAAAAGCGGTGGTTCGCGATGGGGTTCGGCCTGAACGGCATGGACATCGCCGTAGCAGGCCAGACGGCGCCGTTCGGGACCGACCTGATCTTCGCTGCCGAGGATCTCGACGACTTCATCTTCCACATGGAAATTTGCGAGGATTATTGGGCGCCGCAGCCGCCCTCGACAGTGGGGGCGCTGTCCGGCGCACTCATCTTGTGCAATCTCTCCGCCTCGAACATCACGATCGGCAAGGCGGACGAGCGAAAGCTCCTTTGCGCGTCCCAATCTTCGCGCTGCTGCGCGGCCTATATCTATGCAGCCTCGGGGCCCGGCGAGAGCACGACCGACCTTGCCTGGGACGGGCAGGGTTCGATCTACGAATTCGGTGAGATGCTGGCTGAATCGAGCCGCTTCGCGCGCGATCCCGAGCTTGCCGTCGCCGATATCGACGTCCAGCGGCTTCGGCTCGAACGGATGCGGATGGGGACGTTCAACGACAATGCGATCGCAGCCGGGCATCCGGAGAAGCGCGCGCGCCGCATTCATTTCGAGCACAAGCCAAGCCTCGCCGACATCGGCTTCGAGCGAAAGCTAAGGCGCTTCCCCTATGTTCCCAACCGGATCGAGCAGCTCGACCAGGATTGTTACGAGGCGTTCAACATCCAGGTGCAGGGGCTCGCCAAGCGCTTCACCGCAACAAGCGGAAAGCACCTCGTCATCGGCGTTTCGGGCGGGCTCGATTCCACCCATGCGCTGATCGTCGCCGCCAAGGTCTGCGACCATCTCGAAATCCCGCGTTCCACGATCCTTGGCTACACCTTGCCCGGTTTCGCCACGGGCGACACCACCAAGAGCAATGCCTGGGCGCTGATGAAGGCGCTCGGCATTGTCGGGGAGGAGATCGACATCAGGCCTGCCGCCCGGCAGATGCTAAGCGACATGGGGCACCCGTTCGCCAGGGGCGAACCGGTCTATGACGTGACGTTCGAGAATGTGCAGGCGGGGCTGCGCACCGACTATCTCTTCCGTCTTGCCAACCACAATGGCGGCTTTGTCGTCGGGACGGGCGACCTGTCCGAGCTCGCGCTCGGCTGGTGCACCTATGGTGTTGGGGACCAGATGAGCCATTACGGCGTCAATGCCGGGGTCCCCAAGACGCTGATCCAATATCTCATTCGCTGGGTGATCAAGACCGGCCAGTTCGACGAGGAGACCAACCGGATCCTCGGCGCCATCCTCGACACCAAGATTTCGCCCGAGCTCGTGCCGGCGGACGAGGCGGGGATGCAGAGCACCGAGGACCGGATCGGCCCGTATGAGCTTCACGATTTCTTCCTGTTCCACATCCTGCGCGCCGGCCAGCCGCCGTCGAAGGTGGCCTTCCTCGCCTGGCAGGCGTGGCATGACGCGGAAAAGGGCTTGTGGCCGTTCGACTTCCCCGAGCACTTGAAGCGAGCCTATGATCTGCCGACGATCCGCAAATGGCTCGGCGAGTTCCTGTGGCGATTTTTCCAGACCAGCCAGTTCAAGCGATCGGCGCTCCCCAATTCGCCCAAGGTGTCGGCTGGCGGCAGCCTCAGCCCGCGCGGTGACTGGCGGGCCCCGTCTGATGGGGTGGCGGGGCCGTGGCGGGAGGAGCTCGAAAGCGCTTTCGATTAGCAATTCGATCCGTTTCCGTCCGTTTTTGGGCCCATTTTGCCGCAGTGCAGCGAAACAGGTTTGAAAAAACCCATTTGGATTCAACGGCGAGCGCAAACAACCTAACCTGCATTAGATTAGAAGAAGAAGCTGCGGCGGAACTCGTTACACCCCCCAACGTTGTCCAAGAAGTCCTTTCTAACTCAGAGGCTTCCAATTGATCACATTCTCCTCCGCCTCTTCATTGGGGCCCAATTCTGATGCGGCTCCGCCCGGGAATGACCAAGCACTGATCTGTTTTTCCCATCTGAGGTGGAACTTCGTCTTTCAACGGCCCCAGCATCTGATGAGCCGCTTCGCCAAAGAGCGGCGGGTTGTTTATTGGGAGGAACCCGAAGCGGCCATTGCCGGGTGCGAGCCTGCGCTGGGGATCCGCGTCTGCGCGGAAACCGGGGTGACGGTGGTCACGCCCTCGCTCCCCGAGGGGCTTGACGATTCCGAGACGCAGCAGGCGCTAAGGGCGCTTCTCGATGATTTCCTGGCTCGCGAGAGCCAGCCCTTCATCCGCTGGTATTATACTCCGATGATGCTGCCCTTCTCGCGGCACATCGATGCTGTCGCGACGGTCTATGACTGCATGGACGAGCTTGCCAATTTCCGTTTCGCGCCGCCCCAATTGCTGGAGCTGGAGCGCGAGCTGATCGCCTCGTCCGACGTCGTCTTCACCGGCGGTTACAGCCTTTACGAGGCGAAGAAGGACCGCCATCCCAACGTCCACCCGTTCCCATCGAGCGTCGACCGCGCGCATTTCGCGCAGGCCCGCGCGATGGATGCCGCTCCCGACGATCAGGCTTCGCTGCCGCGGCCGCGTTTCGGCTTCTACGGCGTGATCGACGAGAGGATGGACCTCGAGCTGATCGCGGCGCTTGCCGACGCACATCCGGAATGGTCGATCGTGATGGTTGGTCCGGTCCTGAAGATCGACCCTGCCGATCTGCCGCACCGCGCCAACATCCACTATCTCGGCGGAAAGAAGTACGAAGAGCTTCCGGTTTATCTCGGCGGCTGGGACGTTGCCCTGATGCCGTTCGCGATCAACGAATCGACAAGGTTCATCTCGCCAACCAAGACGCCGGAATATCTGGCTGGCGGCCGGCCGGTCGTGTCCACCCCGATCGCCGACGTCATTCGCCACTATGGCGATCTCGAGGCGGTTGTCATCGCCGACGGCGCGGAGGCTTTCATCAAGGGCTGCGAAAAGGCGCTCGCGCTCTCGCAAGGCTCGGACGAGTGGCTCGACGCGGTCGACGCCAAGCTCGCCAACATCAGCTGGGACACGACCTACGCCCGGATGGCCGGGCTCGTTCGCGAGTCCGTCAACGTCACGAGCTCGGGGCCGCGGCTGGTCACCAGTGCCGGCCGGAAGAAGTACGACTATCTCGTCGTGGGCGCCGGGTTTGCCGGGTCCGTCCTGGCCGAGCGCCTCGCCAGTCAGCACGACGCGCGCGTGCTCGTCATCGACAAGCGCCCGCACATCGCAGGCAACGCCTATGATCATTATGACCGGGCGGGGATCCTGATCCATCAGTACGGACCGCACATCTTCCACGCGAACAGCGACGAGATCGTGGACTATCTCTCGCAATTCACGCAGTGGCGGCCTTATGAGCACCGCGTGCTCGCCAATGTGCGGGACCAGCTTGTGCCGATCCCGATCAATCGGACGACTTTGAACCAGCTGTTCGGGCTCGACCTCAAGACGGA
>JALYGI010000127.1 GCA_030777185.1 Pseudomonadota bacterium | reverse complement strand
GAAGTGGGACAATCAGTCGGGCGAGGGGACCTACGGGGTGCTGGTCGCAAATCGATTCATGGTGCAGGCGGAAGGCAAGGTCCCGAGCATCGACATGTTGAAGCAGGCGGTGAACGCGGTCGGCATCCAGCGCGTGGAGGCCCTGGCGCGCTAAGAGCTGTTTGGGAATGCGGTTCCGGCGGGCTGGCGCCGAGCCCGAGAAATGCGCTCTTGCGCATTTCCACACAAAACTCTCAGCGCGGCCAAGCGCCGTCGCATCCATTCAGAAGAAGACGTCGCGCGGATCGTCTTCCGGCCAGGCGGCTCCTGATGTTTCCTCCACCTTCTCCTCACCTTCGACAGCGAGC
This sequence comes from Pseudomonadota bacterium, assembly GCA_030777185.1. Classification (GTDB taxonomy): domain Bacteria; phylum Pseudomonadota; class Alphaproteobacteria; order Sphingomonadales; family Sphingomonadaceae; genus Allosphingosinicella. Next base: position 2,916 of record JALYGI010000127.1, on the reverse strand, counting down.
AGGTGGAAGACGTCGGGATATTCGAGGTTGATCGCACGACGAATATCGGCGCTGCCTGGGCTTCCCATTCTCGGCGGCGCAGCGACCGGCGGCAAGCTCCGCCTCGAGGCGGTCGGCTTATCCACCACCATGTTCTTGAAGAGCACCCCGACATAGGTGCCATCGAAGCGGTACGCGCGTTCAGCCCAAACCCGTCCGACCGGGGCGCCGTCAAGCGCATAGATATGGCTCCCCACGCGGAAGCCCTGCGCCCGACCTTCCGAATTGTAGATGAAATCCGCCATGCCTTGTTTCTGTCCTGCCGAAGCGCTGCGCCTAGCGCACTCTGCCGATTGGACAAGTTGCAATTGGATCGGAAAGGAAGTTCCTGCCGATCCTGCCTCGCGCGGCGGCAACGATCACGGACAAGTTCAGCATGACGGTTGGCCCATGAGCCGCTAATCCGCTCCCCATGAAGCTGGTCACCTACAATCTGAACGGCATCCGCGCACGGCTCCCGCGGCTCATCGAATATCTCGCCGAGCGGAAGCCCGATATCCTCTGCCTTCAGGAGATCAAATGCGCGGACGAGGTCTTCCCGATCGCGGATATCCGCGCCGCCGGCTATGATGGCATCTGGCACGGCCAGAAGGGCTTCAACGGCGTCGCGATTCTCACTCCCGCGGACGCGCCGGCGCTCACGCCGAAGCTCCGCCGCATCGGGCTGCCCGGCGATCCGGACGACAGCCACAGCCGCTACATCGAGGCCGATGCGGGCGGCATCACCGTCGGCTGCCTTTATCTGCCGAACGGAAATCCGGTCGGCACCGACAAGTTCGACTACAAGCTGGCCTGGATGGAGCGGCTGCGCGAACATGCGCTGCAGCTCCTTGGCGAAGAGCGCCCCGTGGTCCTCGCCGGCGACTGGAACGTCGTACCGACCGACGAGGACGTTTTTTCCGCCAAAGCGATGGCGCATGACGCACTGCTGCAGCCCGAGACCCGCGCCGCTTATCGGCGCATCCTGTTCCAGGGCTGGACCGACGCGATACGCGCGCGGCACCCGGACGGCCCCGTCTACACCTTCTGGGATTATACCGCTGGCTGCTGGCAGCGCGATGCAGGCTTCCGCATCGATCACCTGCTCCTCAGCCCCCAGGCCGCCGACCGCCTCCTCGATGCGGGCGTCGACAAACAGTATCGCGGCCGCGAAAAAGCCTCGGACCACGCACCCACCTGGGTCGAGCTCGAAAGTTAATAGACAAGGTCAACACGCCGTTAACCATTGGCTCGTACCTCTTCCCATGAGGAGGAGAAAGAATGACCAGCCAAGACTCGATCCGGAACGGCGCCTACCTTTCCGTTTACCACCTGCTTGACGATCTCTGCTTTTGGGGGCGGGTGCCGCCAGGTTCGGCCTGCGCTTTGTTCAAGGCGATTGATGATCTGCGCCGGATCTCCGCACCGGCTGAGGATATTCGTGTGGCCGAGACCATGTCCGTCGCCGTTCACAAGCTCGAATCTGCGCTTCGGAGCCATGACCGCGACGAAGCGGAGCGCGCCCGGCTCGAGCTCCAGACGCTTGGCGCGCGCTGGATGCAGACTCCAATGCGCCTTTCGCTGAACTAAAACCGCTGGAGCCGCTTGCACAGCATTATACCCGGACAATATTGACTCTAAGTTTTATCCGGGTATAATGATCTGCTCTACTGGGAGAGCGGCGATGAGCGGGACCGTTTCGGCATTTTTGGAAGACGCGCTCATCGCGCAAGGCTCTCGCGAAACCGTGATGCGGCGGATCGAAGCGCGTTACACGGCGGGCGATTTCAGCCGCATCCGCGTGTTCGAGGACGCGACGGGGAGAGTGATCGATCTCGAACATTGGGACGCCGGCAAGAACGCCGCCGAACGTACCGCGGCGCAGCGGCCGCCGCTTCCGGGCCAGGAGAAACGCGCACGCGGCCGCCCCAAGCTTGGCGTGACCTCGCGTGAGATCACGCTCCTGCCTCGCCAATGGGACTGGCTCGCCACCCAGCCGGGCGGCGCGTCGGCGACCATTCGCCGTCTCATCGAGGAGGCGCGCAAGCGCCGCTCGGAATCAGTGAGCGCAGCCCAGGCGCGCGAGGGCGTCCACCGCTTCATGACCGAAATGGCGGGCGATCGGCCGGGCTATGAAGAGGCGCTGCGGGCGCTCTACCGCAGCGATATTCCCGCAGTCCTCCGGATCGCCTCGGACTGGCCGGACGACATTCGCCGCTATTTGGAACGCCTGCTCGATCGGGAGGTGGTCTGACCCGGCTTTGAACCAGACAGGTTCTAAAGCGGCTTCTCATATATCCGATAGACACGGTTAATCCGGGCGTCGATCGTCTCGGCGATGGACCTCATCCCGACATTGTCCTCAAGGATCCAGCCAAATTCGCCGCGCGTGGCGCCATAGCGGGCGAGCGCGTCCCGCCTTGTATGTTCGATCATCATGAAGGCGAGCTGGCTGGCGAGCCGGCTCGCCTGGAGCCGCTTCACCACGCCCATCAGCGGAACCCTCATCGTCCTCACCTGCGGCTTCCTCAGCTTCAGGAGCAGCTTGACCCAGTTGAACGGGAACAGCCGGCCATCGAAGTCGCGCGTGAATTCGTTGAGGTCGGGCAGCGTTATCATGAACGCGACCGGCTCGCCCTCCACCTCGGCGACGCGGATCAGATCCTCGTAAACGATCGGCTTCAGCTTCTTGCCGGCATAAGCGATCTCCTCCTCGGACAGCGGGATGAAGCCCCAATTGTCGGACCAGGCATCGTTCAGGATGCCGAGGATCAACGCGGCCTCCTCATCGAATCGCGCCTTGGAGACTTTGCGGATCCGGATCTTGTCGTTGCGCTCGCCCGACTGGATGATGCGCCGCACGAGCGGCGGGAAATCGCACCTGATATCGAGATCGTA
>JALYGI010000126.1 GCA_030777185.1 Pseudomonadota bacterium | reverse complement strand
TCCCCCGGCGCCGGTTCATTTCTTGAAGATCGCGTCTGCGCTGGCGCGAAAGCTCACGGCCGTGTCGATCCGGGCTTTCGCTCGGGCGATCTCGGCCTCAAGAATGGCGATGCGGGATTGAAGTTCCTCAACTGACATGGGGTCGAGGTCCTGACGCGTCAACTGCGTCAGTGGATCGTCAGGCTTGCTCGGAAAAAGCTCATCCAGGTCCATGAAGCAAAAGTTGACCGGCGAGGCGCATCTGTCAACAAGAGCCGCTCCCTCCTGTCGCATTGATCGGGCAGCGTGACCGAATGAACATAGTGCCGGACACCATGATCGCCATCGATCCCGAAGGTCCGGGCGGCCCAGAGGTGCTGATTGCGGTGGAGCGCCCGGTGCCGCGGCCGGGGCCTGCCGAGCTGCTCGTCGCGGTCGAAGCTGCGGGCGTGAACCGGCCCGACGTGATGCAGCGGATGGGACTTTACCCGCCGCCCCCTGGAGCACCTTCCATTCCCGGTCTCGAAATTGCCGGAACAGTTGCTGAAATCGGGGACGGCATTCCTTCCGCGATGGTCGGCTCTCGCGTCTGCGCGCTCGTCGCGGGCGGCGGATATGCGCAGTTCTGCCTGGCGCCGGCAGGCCAGTGCCTGCCGGTGCCGGAGGCGCTGACAGCTGTCGAAGCAGCTGCCATCCCGGAGACCTTCTTCACCGTCTGGAGCAATCTGTTCGAGCGGGCCTATGCGCGGGAGGGCGAGACCGTGCTCGTCCACGGCGGAACGAGCGGCATCGGCACCACTGCGGTCATACTCGGTAAGCTGTTCGGGCTGATCGTGATCGTCACTGCGGGATCCGACGAGAAATGCGCCCGGGCCAAGGCCATCGGCGCAGCGCATGCGATCAACTATCGGAGCCGGGATTTCGTCGAGGAAGTGAAGCGGATCACCGCGGGGCGCGGCGTCGATATCGTGCTCGACATGATCGGCGGCGACTATTTTCCCAGGAACATCGCCTGTCTTGCTGATGACGGACGGCACGTCTCGATCGCCGCCCAACGCGGCGCCAAGGCCGAGCTCGCCTTATGGGACATGATGCGCCGCCGCCTGACGCTGACCGGCTCTACGCTCCGGGCCCGCTCCGTGGAGTTCAAGACGCTGCTGCGGGACGAGATTGCCCGTAACGTCTGGCCGGAGGTCGAGCAGGGATCCCTCAAACCGGTCATCGACACGGTCTTTCCGCTCGAACGAGCGGCCGAGGCCCACCGCAGAATGGAGAGCGGCGACCATGTCGGCAAGATTGTGCTGGAGGTGAAGTGAGGGGAGTTAGAAGCTGGATGGCGGCTGTTGCAGGGCTGCCGGGTCCGGGCCACGGGAAAAAAGAAGCGTCTTGAGCCCCCCTGCGTTCCCCTGGACTCTTTGTCTTGCGTCGCAAATCCCTCCGGCCTACATCCCCGCAAACGCCTCGGCCGCTCCGCGAAGGGGCGGCCCTTATTTTATCTGGAGGATTTCGGTGGCCCAGCCGCTCATGCCCCACGCGACAGCTTCCTGGCTGGTCGACAACACGGCGCTTACGTTCGAGCAGATCGCCGATTTTTGCGGTCTTCACATCCTCGAGGTCCAGGCAATCGCCGACGATACCGCCGCCACCAAGCTGACCGGCCGCGATCCGCTGCGTGCGGGGGAACTCACGCAGGAAGAGATTGAGCGCGGGCAGGCCGATCCTTCTTATCGGCTGAAGATGCAAAAGGAGCCCGACAAGGCGACTCGCACCCGCGGCCCCCGCTACACGCCCGTATCGAAGCGGCAAGACAAGCCGGACGGCATCGCCTGGATCATCCGCAATCATCCTGAAGTCACCGACGGGCAGATCTCGCGCCTGATCGGCACGACCCGCACGACCATCTCCGCAATTCGGGACCGCAGCCACTGGAACATCGCCAACATCCAGCCCAAGGATCCGGTGACGCTCGGCCTCTGCTCGCAGCGGGAGCTGGACGCGATGGTGGCCAAGGCGGCCAAGGCGGCGGGACTTGAGGAGGCGCCCCAGGACAGCCGGCTTGCCGGCGACCGCGAGGCGCTGATCGAGGAATTGCGTAGGGAGCGCGAGACTCACGCCCGCGAGGCGGAGGCTGCCCATGCGGCGGAGCTCGCTTCCTCCTCAGGCCAGAACGCCGGCGGCGATCGCGGCTTTGTCGATCCTTTCAAGAGCTGAGCCGGCTGCCCAGGACGCCTCCCTCACGGACCCTGGCGAACCCTACAGCCACAAGGGGCTTACCTATCCGTTCGGCCGCCGATTTCCCGACGCCGGCGAGCTGATCGAGATCGCCGCCGGTGTGCGCTGGGCGCGGCTGCCGGTGCCGGGCTCGTTGAAGCATATCAACATCTGGATTCTCGAGGACGGCGACGGCGTCGCGGTCGTCGACACCGGCCTCGATATCCCGCCCTGCCGGGAGGCGTGGGAGACGCTTCTTGCCGGCCCGCTTGCGGGGCGGACGATTACCCGACTGATCGTCACCCACTTTCATCCCGATCATCTCGGCCTTGCCGGCTGGCTCGCCGAGCGCTTCGATGCGCCGCTCTGGATGACGCGCTCCGAATGGCTGTACGGTCGGATGCTGACCGCGGACGTTCGCGACCGTCCGCCGCGGGAGGCCTTTTCCTATTGGCGCGCGGCAGGGTGGGACGAAGAGCGGATCGAAGCTGAGGTGGAGAAGGGCTGGGGCCGTTTTGCCGCCATGGTCAGCGCCGTTCCGGTGAGCTACGTCCGAATGCTGGAGGGAGACAGGCTCCGCATCGGCGTTCGGGAATGGCGGGTGGCGATCGGGAGCGGCCATTGCCCCGAACATGCCTGCCTGGTCGACGATGCCGAAGGGCTGATGATCGCTGGCGATCAGGTGCTGCCGCGGATCACATCCAATGTTTCCCTCAGCCTCAGCGAGCCGGAGGGGGATCCGCTCGGCGATTGGCTGAAGTCGATCGAGAAACTTCGCTCGCTCTCTCCAAGTCTCCTGGTTCTCCCGTCCCACGGTGACCCGTTCACCGGCCTCCATGCCCGGCTGGATTCCCTGCGCGAGGGACATATCGGGCGGCTGGAGGCGCTCGTGGAACATCTTTCAGAGCCCCGCCGCTCCGTGGACTGCTTCTCGGTCCTGTTCGCCCGCAAGATCGAGACCAGCAGCTACGGCCTCGCCACCGGTGAAGCCATGGCGCATCTGAGGTATCTTGTCGTCGAGGGCCGGGCTCGGCGGGAGGTACGTGACGGCGTGTTCTGGTTCAGCCGACTCTAAGAGTCTGTTTAGGGAATGCGGTACCGGCCCGCTCCCCCACCCAGCCTCCCGATGCAATCATACTGTCGTCGGGAGGCTGGGTGGAGGAGCGGGCTGGCGCCGAGCCAGAGAAATGCGCTCTTGAGCGTATTTCCAAACAGGCCCTAAGCCTCGCCTTGACCCCTGCCACCCCGGAAGCCAAAGCTTCGCCAATGTCAGACAGCCAAGAAGAAATCGGCCAGCTTTCCTTTGAAGCCGCCTTGAAGCGGCTCGAGGAAATCGTTCGCAAGCTTGAAAGCGGCGAGGCCTCTCTCGACGAATCGATCGATCTCTACGGCGAGGGCGACCGGCTGAAGCAGCAATGCGAGGCGCGGCTGCAGACGGCGCAGGCGCGGATCGAACGGATCCAGTTTGGCCGCGACGGTCAACCGGCCGGCACCGTTCCGTTTGACGGCGACTGACCGATTCGTGGCTGACGGCCCGATCAGCCTGGCGGCGCTGTTGGAGCGGATCGGCGGCGACGTCGACCGGCTGTTCGGCTTGCTTCTGACCGTTCCGAGCGACCCCCGCGCAAAGCTTTTCGAGGCAATGCGCTATGCGGCGATCGGAGGGGGCAAACGCCTTCGGCCGCTGCTTGTCGGCGCGGCATGCAGCCTGTTCCATGTCGATCGCCAGCGGGCGCTCCGCGTCGGCCTCGCCGTGGAGTGCATCCACGTTTACTCACTGATCCATGACGACCTGCCGTCGATGGACAATGATGATCTTCGCCGCGGCAAGCCCACGGTGCACCGCGCGTTCGGCGAGGCGACGGCGATCCTTGCGGGAGACTCGCTCCACGCGCTGGCTTTCGAAGTGCTGGCCGACGAGGCGACGCACGAGGATCCGTTCGTACGGGCCGAACTTGTTGCCGAACTGGCGCGCGCCGCGGGACCATCCGGAATGGCGGGCGGGCAGATGATGGACCTCGCCGCCGAGGAGATGACGCTGGATATCGCCGCGATCACGCGGCTGCAGCAGCTCAAGACCGGGGCTCTGATCGGCTTCTGCCTTGAAGCCGGGGGCATCATGGGCCGGCTTCCCGCGGAAGGACGGCGTCCCTTGCGCGGCTATGCCCGTGATGTCGGACTTGCCTTCCAGATCACCGACGACATTCTCGATGTCGAGGGCGAGGAGGAGAAGACTGGCAAGCGCGTCGGCAAGGACGAGGCTGCGGGCAAGGAGACCTTCGTCTCCCTGCTCGGGGTGGAACGCGCCCGCCAGCAGGCGGATCTGCTCGTCGGGCAGGCAATCCAGCACCTTCATGGCTTCGGGGTCGAGGCCGACCTGCTGCGCGCCATCGCCCGCTTCGCCGTCGAGCGGGATCATTAGGAGGAGCCCATGCGCATAGGCGTCTACCCCGGCACCTTCGATCCGATCACCCTTGGGCATATGGACATCATCCGCAGGGGCGCGAAGCTCGTCGATCGGCTGGTGATCGGCGTCACCACTAATCCTTCCAAGTCGCCGATGTTCACGATCGAAGAGCGGATGGAGACGGTTCGGCGGGAAGTTGCGCTTGTTCAAGGGCAAATCAGCGTCGTCAGCTTCGATTCCCTGCTCATGGATTTCGCCGAGCGCGAGGGCGCGTCTATGATCATCCGCGGGCTCCGGGCGGTCGCTGATTTCGAATATGAGTTCCAGATGGCAGGCATGAACCAGCAGCTGAACGACCGCGTCGAAACCGTCTTCCTGATGGCCGACGTGTCGTTGCAGCCGATCGCGTCGCGACTGGTGAAGGAGATCGCCATTTACGGCGGGAACGTCCAGAAGTTCGTGGCACCGTCGGTCGCCGAGGAAGTTCGCCAGCGCGTGGCCCGGAACGGCCGCAAGGGGTCATGAGCGGTTCAGCTTGGTTCGGCGAAGGGAATCGGATTCCCGCAGCCCTTTGAATCGCGTAGAAGGGGGCTCGCGGATCGGATTGGCATCGAGGGGTCTTATGCATTTGAAGTCGCTCTTCGCCGGCTGTGCGGCGATGTTGCTCGCGAGCGCGCTATCCGCTCAAAAGCCCGAATATTTGCCGACTTCGAAGGATCTGGTGAAGGTCGCCGGCAGCCAGGCGCCTTCGCCCGTCTCCGTCGCCCCGGCCCTGGACCCCGAGAACACGCTCAATCTTGATCTTTCGACCGGCGGGCGCGTGGTCATCCAGCTTCGACCAGATCTCGCCCCGAAGCATGTCGAGCGCGTGAAGGCGCTCGCCCGCAAAGGCTTCTACAACGGTATCATCTTCCACCGCGTGATCGACGGCTTCATGGCGCAGACTGGCGATCCTACCGGCACCGGGTCGGGTGGCTCGGAGCTTCCCGACGTGGCGGCCGAATTCAATGAGCTTCCGCACCTGCGCGGCGTCGTCTCGGCGGCTCGGGCGACCGACGTCAACAGCGCAAACAGTCAATTCTTCATCATGTTTGCGCCGCGCTTCAGCTTGGATGGGGAATATACGGCCTTCGGGCGGGTCGTGAGCGGCATGCAATATGTCGACACGATCGAGCGCGGCGAGCCGCCCGCCAACCCGACCCGCATTCTCCAGGCCTCGATCGGCGCGGACAATGTGCCGCCTCCCGCGCCGGGCCAGGCCACAGCGTCAGTGGAACCGGTCAAGGCTCCGCAGGCTGCCGATCGGGCCATCGTCAAGCCGCAATAGCGGCGCCGTGCGCGTCGACCTTTTCGACTTTCCCCTTCCGCCGGACCGGATCGCGCTGAGACCAGCGGCGCCGCGAGACAGCGCCCGCTTGCTCGTGGTGCAGGGGACCAGGCTTGAGGATCGGATCGTCTCCGATCTGCCGGGCCTGCTGCGTCCTGGCGACTGTCTCGTTTTCAACGACACAAAGGTAATCCCGGCGCAGCTGGAAGGCCGAAGGGGCGAGGCAAGGATCGGGGCAACCCTTCACAAGCGGGAAGGCCCGCGCGAGTGGCGCGCCTTCATCCGCAATGCCAAACGCGTCCGTGACGGGGACCGCATCGACTTCGGCAGCGGCGTGACCGCCGTGTCGGGGGAGCGCGGCGCCGATGGGAGCCTACTCCTCCGCTTCGAGGGCGAAGAGCCGGTCGAGCTCCTGCTGGAGCGCGCAGGGAGGATGCCGCTGCCGCCCTATATCGCAGCCAAGCGCCCGGCGGACGAGCGCGACGCAAGCGATTACCAGACCATGTTCGCGCGCGAAAAGGGCGCCGTCGCCGCGCCGACGGCAGCTCTCCATTTTACCGGTCGCGTGATGAAGGCGCTCGAGGCGGCGGGTGTCGCGCACGAAACGCTCACGCTCCACGTGGGCGCCGGGACCTTCCTTCCGGTCAAGGCCCAGGACACGCAGGATCATGTCATGCACAGCGAGTGGGGCCGGATCGAAGCCGCCACTGCCGACCGCCTCAACCAGGTGCGCGCCGCCGGCGGGCGGCTCATTGCGGTGGGAACCACCTCACTCCGCCTCCTTGAAAGCGCCGCCAACGAGGCGGGGCGGGTCCATGCGTTCGCCGGCGATACCGACATCTTCATCACCCCCGGCTACCGCTTCCGCGCAGTCGACGGCCTCGTCACCAATTTCCATCTTCCGCGATCGACTTTGTTCATGCTCGTTTCCGCCCTGATGGGACGCGAGGCGATGCAGGCCGCTTATGCTCATGCGGTTGCGAGTGGCTATCGCTTCTACAGCTATGGCGACGCCAGCTTATTGCTGCCGGGCTGATCATCCCCTCTTCTTGAAAAGTGGGACTTTGCCCCAACACTTGGCGGATCGTGCGGGCTGTTCATGAGTGGTCTGGCGCTAAGTCATTGATGCAGAACAATTCTACCGTTTGGCACAAGTAATGCAGCAATGCAGGCAGCGGGTCGGATGATCTGACCTGCTGAGCATGCAATCGCCAAGGGGACTTCAACATGATCAACAAACTCGTTGCCGCACGAATTTCTGCCTTCGCCGCCGTCGGCCTTTCTCTTGCAAGCCTCGCCGTCCCGGCCAGCGCTGCTGAAAAGGAGACTGCGAAGTCCGCCTCGTCCGGCGCCGTCTTGTCTGCGGCTTCGGCCGTCACCGCTCGCACGAGCGAAAAGCGCTATTGCCTGGTGGAAGCGTTCACCGGGACCCGGATTCCCAAGAAAATGTGCAAGACCGAGCGGGAATGGACGGCGGAGGGTGTGGAGATGCCGCGCCGTTGATCGGAAGGTCCGTCGCGGCTCGCGCCACTCTCGTCGCGAGCCGCTGACGCCCGTCGACCGGCTGGCTTCTTCGTCGCCCCTTGCTGTCGCTGAGCCGAGCTTATCGTGAGTGCCGTCGGATGCTCGCAGCCGGCGCGGGCACCGCAGCGCTGGCCGATGCTCCCTGGGGGGTTTTTTCTTCAACGTCTAGGGATCGAGGTCCTCGGTCGCGACGACCTTCACATCGGGATAAGGCATGATGAGCGTGCCGTCGGGCGCGGCCGTGAAGCTCGTTTGGGTGGGGTAGGCGAAATGAATGCCCGCCTCGTGGAACGCGGCAAGGATCTCGATGCAGATCCTGCCGCGCGCCGCGAACGCCCGGTCATAGTCGGCGGTCGCCATCCGCATCTCGAGCTCGAAATCGAGGCTTGAAGGGCTCAGCGCCACCAGGCCGCAGCGGACGAGCCGCGCATGCTCCTGGCGCTGGACGATCTCCCGAACCATCTCTGGCACCCGCTCGAGCGTCTCAGGCGGCGTCTGGTAGACGAGGCCGAAGCGTAGAATGAAGCGTCGCTCGTCCTGACCCGAGAAATTCTGGATCTGCTTGTTGAGGAGGTTCGTGTTCGAGATCACCACCTGCTCCCCATCGAGCGAGCGGAGCCGCGTAGTTTTGAGGCCGATCTCCTCGACGGTGCCGGTGGTCGCGTCGAACTTGATCGTGTCTCCGCGGCGGAAGGGACGGTCCAAGATGATCGCAAGCGCCGCGAACAGGTCCGAGAAAATGCCCTGCGCCGCAAGTCCGATCGCGATGCCGCCGATCCCGAGACCAGCCACGAGGCCGGTCACGTTCACGCCGAGATTGCTGAGAACGAGGATGATCGCAATCGCGAACAGCGCCACCGTGACCAGCAGCCGGATGATGCCGATCGCCGAGCCGAGAGTGCTGTGCGCGTCCTCCTCGCTCACCTTGTGCTGAATAAGGCCGAGGATCAGCTCGCGAGCCCAGATCGCCGCCTGCACCGCCGCGGCGATGACAAACAGGAAGTTGATCGCCCGGTGAAGCGTCGCCGGCGTTTCGGCATGTTCCGCCACCAGCTCGACCGCACACATGATGATGAAGAAGAGGGTGGTTTTGGAAAGCACCCGGCCGGCGACGATGCGCCAGTTGATCCCGTCGCTGCGGCTGGCGATCAGCTTGTGGCCGAAGCCGCGCAGGCCCAGCAAGATGAGTGCGATCACGATCGCGATCGCGGCTGCGATCAGGATGTCCACAATATTGCCGCTGATCCAGGCAGAGGCCTCCGCCACCAGCGCGGAACTCTTCTCGTAAAGGTTCATCGAATCGTCCGGCGCAGGTGGTCCCGCCAGATTCGTCATCAGGCTGCTTCCGCCTTGAGTTTCGCCTGCGCTTCGGCCGCCACGTCCGCTTCCGCCTCGTGTTTGGATTTGCCGCTGGCTTTTGCCTTGGCTTCCACGCGCGCGTCCACCCTCGCTTGCTCCTCGGGCAGGGCATCCAGAAATTCAATGAGGCCGCGCTCGACCGAGCTGAGATATTTGCCCGCACGCGGGAGCTTTCGCTCTCCGATCGCGCCGGCATCCTTGGCCGCTTCAATCAGGGCGGGATGCACATAGGATTTGCGGCTGATCGCCGGCGTATTGCCGAGCGCTTCAGCAACCGGCTCCATGACGCTCTTCAATTTGATCTTGCCGACGTCTTCCACCCGCTTCAGCATCTGCTCGAAGGCGATGACGCTGGCGCCCCAGGTGCGGAAATCCTTGGCGGTGAAGTCGTCGCCCATTGCTTCCTTGATATAGGCGTTGACGTCGCTTGAGCTGACGGGGCGGACATTCCCGTCCCGGTCGATGAATTCGAACAGATGCTGGCCGGGAAGGTCCTGCGTCTTCTTGGCGATGCGGGCGAGATTGCGGTCGGTGATCGTCACCGTCCGCTTGATGCCATGCTTGCCCGTGTAGGTGAGTTTCAGCTTCCCCCGTTGGAAGTTCGCGTGGCGGTTGCGCAAAGTGGTCGCGCCGAAGCTCTTATTCTCCTTGGCATATTCTTCGTTGCCGACCCGCATGTGCGTGCTTTCGATCAGCCGCACGATCCCGGCGAGCACCGTGTCGTAGCTGGTCGCCTTGCCTGCAATGTCCTCTTCCACTTTCTTCCGCAGCTTCGGCAGCGCTCGTCCGAACGCGGCGAGCCGCTCATACTTGATGGTCTCTTGTTCCGCGCGGAACTCGGGATGATAGCGATATTGTTTTCGACCCCTTGCATCGTAGCCGACCGCCTGCAGGTGACCGTTCTCGTCGGGGCAGAACCAGCATCGCTCATAAGCGGGCGGCATTCCGATCGCGTTTAGCCGGTCGATCTGTTCGCGGTCGGTGATGCGGTTTCCGTCCGGATCGAAATACATCCAATAGCGTCCCCTCCGCTTGCGTGTGATTCCCGGACCTGAATCGTCGACATAACAGAGCATCGGCAGCCTTTCCTGACCCGCGCGATAATCGATCGCGCCACCGCTTCGTTCCGGCGCCATCGGCCGTTGACGCGGAGAAGGGCGATCTCACACGCTTGACGAGCCGTTAAGTTTGTCATGCCAAAGGCTGGGCCATGCGCATCCTGCACGTGCTCGACCACAGCCTGCCGCTCCACAGCGGCTACACCTTCAGAACGCGTGCGATCCTGAAGGCGCAGCAGGCGATGGGGTTGGACGTGGCGTGCCTCACCGGTGCCCGCCAAAAGGCGGGGGACCGGTCCGGAGGAGCCGATCCCGAGGTCATCGATGGTCTTACCTTCTATCGCACGCCCCGTCCGACCGAGGGCCCGCCGGCGATACGCGAGTGGCGCGAAATCAAAGCGCTTCGGAAGCGGCTTGATCGCCTGGTGGCCGATTGGAGGCCCGATCAGCTCCACGTCCATTCTCCTGTTCTGAACGTGCTTGCCGCACTGCCGGTGGCCAGGCGCCGGGCGATTCCATTGCTCTACGAGATCCGTGCCTTTTGGGAGGATGCGGCGGTTGGGAATGGGACGGGCAGCGAAGGGTCGCTCCGGTACCGACTCACCCGAATGTTCGAAACTCGTGCCGCGCGGCAGGCGGATGCCGTCGCCGTGATCTGCGAAGGTCTGCGGGGGGATCTGATCCAGCGAGGGATCGATGCCGCCAAGATCATGGTTTCTCCCAACGGTGTCGACATGAGCCTGTTCGGCAATCCGCCGCCCCCGAACCGCGATTTTGCCAGAAGCCTGGGCTTGGATGAGGCCGATGTCGTCGGCTTTATCGGCTCCTTTTACGATTATGAGGGAATCGACGATCTCATCGCAGCGATGCCGTTGCTGCTCGTTAAGCGGCCGCGCGCGCATCTCCTGCTCGTCGGCGGAGGGCCGATGGAGGCCCAGCTCAAGGCTCAGGCCGAGCGTTCCGCCGCGGCCCACCGGATCCGCTTCGTCGGCCGCGTGCCGCACGAGGAGGTGGAACGTTATTACAGCCTCATTGACGTGCTGGCCTATCCGCGCAAGGCCATGCGGCTTACCGAGCTCGTCACGCCGCTGAAGCCGCTTGAGGCCATGGCGCAGATGAAGCTCGTCGCGGCTTCGGATGTGGGCGGGCACCGCGAGCTTATCGAGGACAACGTCACCGGCACGCTCTTCCCGCCCGGCGATCCAGCGGCGATCGCCGATGCGCTCGACCGGCTGTTCGCCGATCGCGCCCATTGGGGAGAGCGGCGGGAAAGGGCACGGCGTTTCGTCGAGACGGATCGTAACTGGTCGTCAAATATTTCGCGTTACGTTCCTGTTTATCAAAAGCTGACGGGCAAGGCTCTCTAGATGGCATCAAAGCACAAGAAGCGCAGCAGTTCGGCGCTGGATCCGATGATGGCGGGTTTTGCCGCGGGCGCGGCCGCGTTCATCATTTACGCGATGCCGCAGGCGCGCTTCGATGAGGCCGTCTCCTTGAGCGGCTTGCCGATGATCCTTTCCGCGGCCCAGCCGCCGCTCGGAATGACGGCGCGCTTCGCCGCAATGGCGGCGGCCGGTATCGGCAGCTTCCTGCTGGTCTGGCTCGTGCTCCGTGCGCTCAGCAAGCCTGCTCCGAAGCCGAAGCATCGCTCCGGCCCGGTGGAGATTGAAATGGCTCCGCCCCGGCTTCGCCGCGCTGACGCACATCCCGACGCGCCTTCGCGCCGCCCCATTCTGGCCGGAGTCGATCTCGGCCGCCCGTTCGACGAAATGCCGATAAGCGAGCATGATCCGTTCGAACAAATTCCAGGCGAAGTAGATCAGCCCCTCGACGCCCTGCTGGCCGATGAGGAGCAGCCTGGGGACAGCAGCCCGAACGATGAGGATCGGGAGACGCACGAGCTTCCGTCGCAGGGCGACCATTATGTCGACCAATATGTCGACCCCTACCAGGCTGACCATTATGTCGACCCGTACCAGGCCCACCACTATGTCGACCCCTACCAGGCTGCCCACGAGCCCCAGGCCGCCGGCGATCTGCCAGCCTTTGAAGAGGAAGCGGAGCAGGCCGAGGAATGGCTCCCGCTGCGCAAAGTGCATTTCGACGAAGCCGGCTTTGACGAAGTCGACTCTGACGAGCCCGGCCATGACGAAGCCGGCTCTGACGAGCCGGGCCATGACGATCGCAGCAATGACGGATCCGGCATCGACGAAGCCCGGTTCGACGACCGCGGGATCGAGCCCGAATATGAGGAGCGCGCCGCTGTCGCCGAAGAGCAGGAGTTCGCCGACAACCATCCGGTAGCGAGCTTCCCCGTTTGGGAAGAGCCCGCGCAAGAAGATCATTGCGAAGAGGCTCCGCTAGATCTCTCGCCCCACGAGGTTCAGACCGTCCACGCACTCTCGCAGCGGCTGCCCGAAGCGGAGGGTGATCGCCCGGCCAGCATCCCCCACCTGATGGAGCGGCTCGAGGCGGGTCTCCGCCGCCGTCAGCCGAACCCCCGGCTCCCTTCCGCCACTGCTCCGCACTCGGCGAACGGCACCGTTCCGGGCGAGGCGCCGCCCCAGCTCGATGCGCGTCTCCGCGGCGCTATCCAGGAGCTCCAGAAGCTCGCCGCTCGGGGAAATTGAATCGGGCTGACATCAGTCAGCCTCTACCCTCGGCGCGTCAAGGCTAACGGCGGCGGCACCTCCTCTTGCCATCGACCCGGGGCGCGGCAGCGCTTCGGTCGCTGGCGACGAAGCTTTAGCCTCTGCGTTCCTTGAGCCAGAACAGCAGGGCGATCAGCACCCCCGCACCCGCGCCTGCCAGGAACCCGATGCTCGGCTGGCCGGCGACAATCCCTGCGATCACGCCCGCGATGATCGCGCCGGCGATGATGGCGCCGCCGCCTTGCGCTCCTGACTTTCTGCTGCCGTCCATCGCTCGCTCCATGGCATTGGCCCCGTCATTCTGCCAGCCCGAGAAAGCTGGTGAACGCCGTGTTCACGACGGCAATGCGCCAATTGGAAAGGGAGGCGCGGCTAATCAAACCCTCAACCAGAAACGAATGGGACGGGTCAGGCGTGTACAACCATGTTCATGTTGAAGATCGCGCGGTGCTTGCCGACGCGACCGATCTCATCGCCCATTATGGCGAGCTGGCGCAGTTCGAGGCCGCCCAGCGCGCCGACCGCAGCCGTTCGCTCGGCAACGTCATTCATTTCTGCCGCTGGCGGCAAGTCGAGCGCACCATCGCAATGCTGAGCGATGACGAGGTGACCGGGACCATCCACTGACGAGGATCGCCGATCGTTGATATTACTCTGGCGGTGGGGTCCTGCGGCCGCTAGATTCCGACGATGTTTCAAGTCGCTGCCGGGCAGCGTGTGGCGGCTGCGTTGGCCGTCGCTGCCATTTCTTTCAGCCATGCACCGGCGCGCGCGCAGGATGGGGATCGGCTGGATGAGCTGAACCAGGCGCTCGATCCGTCCGCACCCCTCGATCCGCTGCCGGATCTTGGGCTGGAATGGCCGGCCATGGAGCAGACCGACGAGACCATTCCCGACGCTCCGGTCACCAGCATTGCCGAGGCCGCTGCGGAGCGGTCTTACACGCTCCGGCTGGAGGGCCTCGACGGAATCGGCGATCAGGGTCTGCTTGAGCAGTTCAACTCACTCTCCACCCTCCAGGCAAACCGCGACGATCCCGCCAACGCCGCCCAGATCGACCGGCGCGCGCGCGAGGATTCACAGACGCTGGCCGAGCTGCTGCGGGCCTACGGCTTCTACGACGCTGAGGTGGTAAGCCGCGTCGAAGTGGCGCCCGGACCGAATGCGGTGCAAGTCACGCTGGAGGCTCAGCCGGGCGAGCAATATCGCTTTGCCGAGGTAAGGCTCCCCGGGATCGAGGGCGCTGGCGAGCAGGAAGCGGCATTGCGCCGGGCTTTCGGCGTCGATGCGAACGAGCCGGTCAATGCGGTCGCGGTTACGGCAGGAGAGGCCGCGCTCCGGGCGGAGCTCGGGCGGCTCGGCTATGCTTTCGCCGATGTCGGCGCGTTGGACGTCGCAGTCGATCACGCCACGCGGACGGCGACGCTCGTGCTTCCCGTCCAGCCAAACGGCACCCGCGTATTCGGGCGCTTCATCTTGGAAGGCCGAGAGCTCTTCTCGGAAGATCATCTCGAGACGGTCTCCCGCCTTGACGCCGGCGAAACACTGTCGACCCCGAGGATCGACGATTTGCGCCGCGCGCTCATCGCGACCGGCCTCGTCTCGACCGTGAACATCCGGCCGGTGGCACGCGAAGGAACGCGGGTGGTCGATCTCTCCGTTGCACTCGAGCCCGCCCCGATGCGCACGATCGCCGGCGAGGCTGGTTACGGCACCGGCGAAGGGGTGCGGCTGGAATTGAGCTGGGAGCACCGCAACCTCATTCGGCCCGAGGGCGCAGTGCGCTTCCGGGGTGTCGCCGGCACCGAGGAGCAACTGGTTGCCGCGACACTCCGCCGCAACAACTTTCGCAAGCGCGACCAGGTGCTGACCGCGCAGATCGCCGCCAGCCATATCGACCGTGACGCTTACGACGCGCGTACCTTCCTGCTCGGCGCAGGCATCGAGCGGCAAACCAACATCATCTGGCAGAAAAGATGGACCTGGTCGGTGGGGGCGGATCTCATCACTTCGGACGAGCGCGACGTGAACATCGAGAGCGGGATGAGCCGCAGGCGCACCTTTTTCATCGCCGCCCTCCCGACGACGCTGAGCTATGACGGCTCCGACGATCTGCTCGATCCCAGCCGCGGCTATCGCCTCTCCGGCCGCTTTTCGCCCGAGGCTTCCCTCCAGAGCGGCGCCTTCGGCTATTCGCGCGCGCAGATCGACGGCAGCTTCTATCAACCTGTTGCAGGCAACGTCGTGGTCGCCGGCCGCGCGCGGCTCGGCACCATCTTCGGGGCGGATCGGGACCGGATCGCGCCTTCCCGCCGCTTCTATGCGGGCGGCGGCGGATCGGTCCGCGGCTATGGATTCCAGCGGCTCGGGCCCCGAGATCCCGTTTTCGATGATCCGATCGGCGGCCGCAGCCTCGCCGAATTCGCGCTCGAGGCGCGCGTGCGGATCGGCAATTTCGGCATCGTGCCATTTATCGACGCCGGCAACATCTACACCTCGCCGCTGCCGAAGATCGACGACCTCCGCTTCGGCGCCGGCCTTGGTGTTCGTTACCACACCCGCTTCGGGCCGATTCGGGTCGACGTCGGTACCCCGCTCAATCGCCAGAGCGGTGATCCGCGGATCGCGGTCTACGTCTCGCTCGGCCAGGCTTTCTGATGAACGAAGAGGTGCCGATCGAGCGGCGGGAGGCCGAAGAGCTTCCCGCCCGCCGGTCGCGGCGCCGCCTCTGGCTTTCGCGCCTGGCAAAGACGATCATCGCGCTGCTCCTCGCCGCGATTCTGGCGGCGGCAGCGCTCTTCATCTTCCTCGACACCGATGCCGGGCACCGTTTCCTTGCCGATCGCATCGCCGCGCTCAGCCCAAGGTCTGGGCTCAAGATCCGGGTCGGACGGATCGAAGGCTCGATCTGGGGCGAGACCCGGTTGCGTGATGTCCGCGCCTATGATCCACGGGGCCTGTTCGCGGAATCCCCGCGCATCGACGTTGAATGGCGGCCGGTCCAGTGGCTCGCCAATCGGCTGGTCATCGACGATCTCCAGTCGGGCCTGGTCATCCTCCACCGCCTCCCAAAGCTTATCCCCAGCGACCGACCGAGCCCGATCCTGCCCGGCTTCGACGTGCGCATCGGCCGTCTCCGCATTGCGCAGCTTCGGCTGGAGCCCCGCGTGACCGGTCAGCGGCGGACGGCGAGGCTCGCCGGAGAAGCGGATATCCGCTCCGGCCGGGCACTTGTCGATCTTGACGCAGAGGTGCAGGGCGGCGGCGACAAGCTCGCTCTGCTGATCGATGCGGAACCCGACCGGGACCGCTTCGATGTCGACGTGCGGCTGGATGCGCCGGCCAATGGGGTCGCGGCCAACATGCTCGGGCTGAAGCGGCCGATGACGCTCCGCATCGCCGGCGACGGCCGCTGGAGCCAATGGCGCGGGAGGGGGATACTCGACCTTTCCGGCCGCCGAACGGCCAATCTCTCGCTCCGTGCGGCGAGCGGTATCTACACGCTCTCCGGCCGCATGGCGCCGGCGCAATTCTGGACCGGGAAGAAGGCGCGCCTCACCGCCCCTTATGTGGACATCAATGCCCGCTCCACCTTTGCCGATCGCCGGCTGGACGGCTCACTTTCGCTTCGCTCCGGAGCGTTGAAGCTGGAAGCAAGGGGTGTGGTCGATTTGGCCCGAAGCGCCTTCGAAAATGTCCGGATCGGCGCCGATCTTCTCAGCCCCAAGGCGCTCTTCCCGAACATGACGGCGGATCGGGTGCGGCTGACGGCGCTGCTGGGCGGTGTGTTTCGCCGCGCAGCCTTTGCCTACCGTATTACCTCGCCGCGTGTCGCGTTCGACAATACGGGATTCGAGGATGTGCGTGCCGAAGGTAGGGGACGCTTCTCGAACGCGCCGGTGAGCGTGCCGCTGCTCTTCACCGCTCGGAGAGTCACGGGCGTCGGGGATGTGGCAGGCGGTATCCTCGCCAATCTGCGCGTGCAGGGCCTGCTCAAGGTCAATGCCCGGCAGCTGACGGGGGAGGGGCTCACCCTTACTTCGGACAAGCTCAGGAGCAAGATCAGCCTGTTCGTCGATCTCGTGAACGGTCGCTACGACGTTGTGCTCTCGGGCGGGCTCACCCGGTACCTTATCCCCGGCCTCGGCATCGTCGATGTGACGAGCGAGCTCAAGGTCGTGCCCAATCCCGGCGGCAGGGGAACTTTGGTCACCGGCCGGGGCCGCGCTTGGGTGCGGCGGCTCGACAACCGCTTCCTGCTTGGCCTTGCCGGGGGGCTGCCGCAGATCGAGACCGATCTCGTCCGCACCAATGACGGCGTGGTCCGTTTCGCGAACCTCCGATTGACAGCGCCCGCCCTTCGCGTGGCCGGCAGCGGCTTCAGGCGCCGTGACGGCACCTTCTTCTTCGAAGGGGCAGGCACACAAGCGACCTACGGCCCCTTGGCGATAAGCCTCGATGGGCGGATCGATCGTCCGCAGATGGCGATCCGCCTTGCGCGGCCGAACCAGGCGATGGGCCTCGCCAACGTGCTCCTCAACCTTGACCCCACCCCCCAGGGCTTCGCCTACCGGGCCGAGGGTTTGTCGACGCTTGGTCCGTTTACCTCGCGCGGTGCGATCCTGCTGCCCGCCGGTCAGCCCGCATTGATCCAGGTGGCGGCGCTCAACGTCTCCGGCACGAGCGCCACCGGCATGCTGCGCTCGGATCCCGGCGGCTTCACCGGTCGCTTGAACGTTGCGGGCGGCGGCCTCGATGGGCAATTGCTGTTCAACCCGGTCGGCACGGTCCAGCGCATCGAGGCGCATCTTGCCGCCAATGATGCGCGTTTCGCTGGACCTCCACCGATCGTGATACGCCGCGGGCGCTTGGACGGCGTGATCCTTCTCAATCCCGGCGCCGCTTCGGTCGAGGGAACCTTGTCTGCGCGCGGCATCACCAGGGGCGCTTTGTCGATCGCCAGCATCGAGGCGCGGGCGAGCATGCGCGGCGGCGTCGGACAGGTGAGGGCCGACCTCGCGGGAAGCCGAGGACGCGAGTTCGTGTTTCGAACCGTCGCGGACTTCGCCCCCGGCCGAATCCGGCTGACCGGCGGCGGAACCGTTGATCGGCGCCCGATCCGCTTGAGCGAGCCCGCACTTTTCACCCGCGAGGGGGATGCCTGGCGAATGGCGCCCACCGCCCTCACCTTCGCCGGCGGGAGCGCCACAGTGTCCGGGCTGTTCGGCCCAAACGACACTGCGTTCGATGCGCGGATGCAGAGCATGCCGCTCACCGTGCTCAACATCGCCTATCCCCGGCTTGGCCTTGGCGGCATTGCCTCGGGAACCTTGAGCTACCGCGCTCCCAAAGGGGCGGCGCAGCCCACCGGTGCCGCCAATCTGCGCATTCGCGGGCTCACTCGCGCCGGGCTTGTTCTCTCTTCCCGCCCGGTTGATCTCGGAGTCGCGGCGCGACTTTCGGGCGGCAGCGCGGCTCTCCGCGCGATCGCCGTCAGCGAGGGGCGGACCATCGGCCGCGCCCAGGCGCGCATCTCCCCGATCGGCACGGGGGGCGACTTCGGCGAACGGCTCGCCCGCGCGCCGCTTTTCGCGCAGCTTCGCTACAATGGCGCGGCCGACACGCTCTGGCGCCTCACAGGCGTCGAGCTCATCGATCTGAGCGGCCCGGTCGCCGTAGGCGCGGATGCTCGCGGAACCCTGACCAATCCTCAGATCCGTGGCTCGCTCCGCACCGAACGTGCGCGGCTCGAAAGCCCCGTCACCGGCACCGTCATCGACAATATCCGGGCCGCGGGCCGCTTCGGAGGGTCGCGCCTCGTCATCGACAGCTTTGCCGGCACGACCAAGCGCGGCGGCAGGGTGAGCGGCCGCGGCGCTTTCGATCTTGCCTCGGCGAGCGGCTATGCGATGAACCTGGCGCTCCAGGCCGAGGCGGCGCAGCTCATTGACCGCGACGACCTGAAGGCGCAAGTGACCGGCCCGATCACCATCCGCTCGGACGGGACCGGCGGCTCGATCGGCGGCGAGGTCGAGCTCGTCAGCGGCAGCTTCAAGCTCGGCAGCGCCACTGCCGCGACACGAATTCCGCGGCTGCCCGTACGGGAGCTCAACCGACGGGACGAAGACATGCCGGGCCCGCAACGGGCCGATCCGT
>JALYGI010000125.1 GCA_030777185.1 Pseudomonadota bacterium | reverse complement strand
CTGCCGGAATCCGCGCTCGAAGAGCTGCGCATGCTGTCCAATTACCAGATCAACGGCCGCGCGTTGCTCCAGATATTTCTGCTTGGCCAGCCCGAGTTTCGCGAGAAGATCGCCAGCGACAGCCTGGAGCAGCTCCGCCAGCGCGTGATCGCCACCCACCACCTCGATCCGATGGGGGCCAACGAAGTCGAGCCTTATATCATGCACCGCCTCGGTCTTTCCGGCTGGGAGGGCCGCCCTTCGATCACCCCCGACACTTTCGCCGAAATCCATCGCCACACTGGCGGCGTTCCGCGCCGGGTGAACCAGCTTGCCGCCCGTGTCCTCCTCCACGGCGCGGTCGAGCATCTGGACGTGATCGACGCCGACGCGGTTGAGACCGTCGCGGCTGAAATGTCCGCCGAAGCCCGCCAGCAGGAGGAGCGCGTGCTTCCGCTCCGCAGCGTCTCCTCGGCCTCGGCCACTCATGAGCCGGTTCGCGACCATAGCCTTGAACAGCGCATTTCCGAGCTCGAAGCCCGCGTCGAAGAGCAGGAAACGGCTCTCCGCCGCGTCTTGAGCATGCTGGTGGACTGGGTCGAAAGCGACGCCGAGCCGGTGAACTACCGCCACAACGCCGCATGATCAAAGCCAGAGGGATGCCATGCTGAATGCCCTCTCGGTCGATGTTGAGGACTGGTTCCAGGTCGGTGCTTTCGAAAATGTGATCTCGCGCGACGCGTGGGACCATCTGCCGCATCGTGTCGAGCGAAACGGCGATGCCGTGCTCGACCTGTTCGACCGCGCCGACGTCAAGGCGACCTTCTTCACTCTTGGCTGGGTGGCGCATCGCTATCCCGCGCTGATTCGCCGGATCGTCGATGCCGGGCACGAGATTGCCAGCCATGGCTGGGATCACGTCCGTGTTTTCACGATGACCGCGGCCGTCTTCCGCGCGGATCTGGAGCGGGCGCGGATGGCGATCGAGGATGCCTGCGGGCAGTCCCCGACGGGTTACCGCGCTCCGAGTTTCTCGATCGACCAGCGCACCCCCTGGGCGCACCGCGTCCTGGCGGAGGAAGGCTATGCCTATTCCTCAAGTGTCGCGCCGATCCGCCACGATCATTATGGCTGGCGGGAGGCACCGCGCTTCGCCTTCCGCCCCGTCCAAGGCTCCGATCTGATCGAGCTTCCCGTCACCACAGTCGAGCTTGCCGGCCGCCGGATGGCGGCGGGAGGAGGCGGCTTCTTCCGCCTCCTTCCTTATTCTTTCTCAAGCTGGGCAATCGCCCGCGTGAACCGTCAGGACGGCAGGCCGGCGGTCTTCTATTTCCACCCTTGGGAAATCGATCCGGCTCAGCCGCGGGTCGACCAGGCGCCCTTGCGGTCGCGCTTGCGCCATTACAGCAATCTCTCCGTCATGGAAGGCAAGCTACTGAAACTTCTCGCTTCTCGGAACTGGGGACGAACCGATGAGGTCGTCGCGGCCGAGCGGGCAAGGCTGCAGTGAACGCCTTCGTGCCGGTCACCGGCCGCCTCTCGGTTCGCGCCGCCGATCTGAACGATCCCGGCGAGCTGATCCGGAGCACCCGCTTCATCGCCGCGGCATCGGCCTCTTCCCCGTTTCACCGGCCGGACTGGAGCCGTGCGGTGGAACAGAGCTGCGGGCAACGAAGTCACTATTTGCTCGCAGAAGATGGAGCAGGCGAAATCGTCGGGATACTGCCGCTCAGCGAGATGCGCTCTGCCTTGTTCGGCTCCGCTCTGGTTTCTGCCGGCTTCGGCGTGGGCGGCGGAATCGTTTCGGCAGACCCTGAAGCTGCGGAGCTTCTTGCCGAGCACGCCTGGACACTGGCCGGAAGGCGCGGCTGCGCCTCCGTCGAGCTGCGCGGCGGATGGGCGCCGGCAGGATGGGATCGGAAGACCGGGGCCTATGCCGGCTTCGTTCGCGATCTTCCTGTCACGGACGAGCAGATCCTAAAGGCGATCCCACGCAAGCAGCGGGCCGAGGTCCGCCGTGCACAGGGCTTGGGTCTCGACGTCAGCATCGGCGCTGGTCCGACCGACCGGGAAGCTCATTATGCCGTATATTCGGAGAGTGTCCGCAATCTCGGAACGCCCGTTTTCCCGCGCGAGCTGTTCGCGAGCATGCTCGATAATTTTGGCCCGGATGCCGACACTCTCACGATCCGCCACAATGGCAGGCCCGTGGCCAGCGTGCTCAGCCTTTATCATCGCGGCACCGTCTATCCCTATTGGGGCGGCGGCACCGCCGAGGCGCGCGCATTGCGGGCCAACGAGCTCATGTATTTCGAGCTGATGCGCCATGCCGCCGCTCGCGGCTGCACCCGTTTCGACTTCGGCCGTTCCAAGCTCGGTACCGGCGCTTACGCATTCAAAAAGAACTGGGGGTTCGATCCGCAACCCCTTGTTTACTGGACAAAAGGAGAGGCGAGGGAGACCAACCCGCTAAGCCCTAAATACAGGCTCCAGATCGCCATCTGGAAAAAGCTTCCGCTGCCTATCGCCAACCTGCTCGGGCCAGCCATCGCCCGGGGCCTCGGCTGATGCGGGACGCAGGTCACATGGGGCGGCTAATTGCTCCCTCGGACCGATCTACAGCATTCCTGGGGAATGACGCACCGTCGGCTGTGTCCTCGGTCCTTTTCCTCGCCCACCGCATTCCCTTTCCCCCAGATCGGGGCGATAAGATCCGGTCGTGGAACGTGCTCAAGCATCTCGGCACTCTGGGCAAGGTCCATCTCGCCTGCTTTGCCGACGATGAAGCGGATGCGGCGCATCTGCCGGCGCTAAGGGACGCGATGGGCGGCAGCCTCGGCGAGGCGCATGTGGAGGTAAGGCGCAAGAGCAAGTTTGCCGCCGCCGCCGAGGCGCTGCGGACGGGCAAGCCCCTGTCACTCGCCTTGTTCGACAGTCCGGCCATGCACGCGTTCGTGCGCGATGTGCTTGGCCGCGGCGAAGTGGAGGCCGTTTACGCCTTTTCGGGCCAGATGGCGCAATTCGTGCCCGAGGATGCTCGGCAGCTTTTCGTCATGGATTTCGTCGACATGGATTCGGCCAAGTTCGCCGATTATGCTGGCAAGGGCGCCATGCGCTGGGTCCACAAGCGTGAGGCGGAGAAGCTTCTCGCCTTCGAGCGCGCCACCGCCGCGCGGGCCGATGTGAGCCTGTTCGTCAGTGAGGCGGAGAAGCAGCTCTTCGTGAGCCGAGCGTCACTCCCGACTGCCGACATCCGTGCGGTGTCGAACGGCATCGATCTTGTTTTCTACAATCCCCAAGCCGAATTTCCGCGGCTCAGTGGCTCCTACAGCCCGCTCGTCCTCTTCACCGGCCAGATGGATTACCGGCCGAACGTCGATGCCGTCACGAGCTTCGTCGAAGACTGCCTGCCGCTGGCGCTCGAGAAGCATCCCGATCTTTGCTTCGCCATTGTCGGCCGCAATCCAACTCCGGCCGTCGCGCGCCTGGCGGATCGGCCCGGCGTGATCGTCACAGGGTCGGTGCCGGACGTTCGCACTTGGCTTGCCGCCGCCGACATCGTGGCGGCGCCGCTCCGAATCGCGCGCGGAATTCAGAACAAGGTGCTCGAGGCCATGGCGATGGGCTGCCCCGTGATCGCCACGCCTGGGGCATTTGAAGGCATCGACGCCGAGCCCGGCCGTGACCTTCTGGTTGCCGAGACGCCCGAGCAGCAGGCAGCCGCGATTCACGACCTACTGTCCGACGCAGCCAAGGCCAAGGCGATGGGCATCGCCGCCCGCGAGAGGATGGAAGGCCGGTATCGCTGGGAGGCTCGCCTCCAGCCGCTCACCGAAATTCTCGCGCAGCCACAGCGGCGGGCGGCAGCGTGAACGCTGTCCTGTCCGTCCCAACAGCCGAGGCGGGCGACATGACGGCGGGGAGGGGCTGGCGCCTCCATCTCATCGCGCTTGCCGTCGCAGTTTCCGCGATCCTCCTGCTCTTCCATGCCGATGCGACCGGGATGGTCCGCGTCTGGATGGAAAGCCAGACCTTCAATCATTGCGCGCTCATCCTGCCGATCATCGGCTGGCTGGTCTGGCAGCGGCTGCCGGAGCTTCGCCAACTCGAACCTCGCGCCTGGGCGCCGGGCCTGCTGCTCGTCGCCGTGGGAGCCGCCGGGTGGCTACTCGGCGAGGCAGGCGGGGTGGCGCTTGCCCGCCATGCGGGGCTCGTCCTGATGCTGCAGGGCACGGTGATCGCCTGCCTCGGTAAAAATGTCGCCCGCGGGCTTGCCTTTCCGATCTTCTATGCCTTGTTCCTGATCCCCGCAGGGCAGGAGCTGGTCCCGCCGCTCCAAACCATCACCGCCGACATCTGCATGGCCCTGCTCGGCCTGGTCGGCATTCCGGCCCATATCGAGGGCATCTTCATCACCGTCCCGACCGGCTATTTCGAGGTCGCCGAAGCCTGTTCGGGCGTTCAGTTCCTGATCGCGATGCTGGCTTATGGGGCGCTTGTCGCGAACGTCTGCTTCCGCTCCTGGAAGCGCCGGGCTCTCTTCATGCTTGTCGCCGTCGTGATTCCAATCGTCGCCAACGGTGTCCGCGCCTGGGGCACGATCTACATCGCCTCCCTCACGAGCAACGACTTCGCCGCCGGCCTCGATCATGTCATCTACGGCTGGGTCTTCTTTGCCCTAGTGATCGCCCTCGTCATGGCCGCGGGATGGCCCCTTTTCGACAGGCGTGCGAGCGATCCCTGGTTCGATCCGATGAAGCTCCGGGAGCGGTGCCGTGGCTCGTCTCCGATTTGGCCGATCGCCGCCGCCACGCTTGGGATCGCCGCTCTTCCGCTCGCCTGGTCGGCCGCGGTCGCATCGGCGGCGGACGCATCGCCTTCCGAAATCATCCTGCCCGCGGTGCCGGGATGGCAGCCTGTTCCCGCTTCCGGCGGTCGGCTCTGGCAGCCGAGTTTCGTCGGCGCCGACCTCTTCCGCATGGCACGCTACCGCAACGCCGCCGGCCACGAGGTGGACCTTGCTGTCGCCGTCTTCATGCGACAGCAGGAAGGGCGGGAGTTGGTCGGCTTCGGCCAGGGCGCGGTTGTTCCGGGGGGACCCTGGGCCTGGGCGTCGAACGGCCCCGCTCCGCCTGGCGGGCGTCTTGACCGGATTGCCTCACACGGGGCTGTGCGCGAGGTCGCGACCTTCTATCGGGTCGGCTCAATTCTGACGGGGAGCGCCGCGGCCGTGAAGCTTGAGACGATGAAGACCCGCTTGCTGGGCGGCCCGCAACGAGCCGTTGCGGTGATGGTCGCGGCTGAGGCTCCCGCCGAAGGCGTGAGCCCCCGCCCGGCCATCGACGCATTCCTGAAAGACCTCGGTTCGATCGAGGCGCTTGCCGATAGGGCTGCCGGCCTGCCACAGCGCTAAGGGTCCAGACCTGTACTTAATGAGGCCGTGATGGTGCCAAGGAGGGATGAGCCCGCAAGGAGAGCGCGCGAAGGCGTGGCGGGCACCACGTCGAGCGCGCTCGACGCTGCGGATGTGCAGGCCGCCATGCCCCCGGCATGGCTGTGGACTGCCGGGGGCAGTCCACATGCGCTGTTTGGCGCATGGCTGCGTTGCTCGATTGGCAGATGATGGGGCTGCGCTGTCCCCCGGACAGCGCGATGGGGGCCCCATCATTGCCTGCTATCTGCCGCACTCGCGCCTTGCCCTGCGCCAAATCTCCCCTTGTCACGGCCTCATTAAGTACAGGTCTGGACCCTAAGATTAGCCGCTGCAAACCATTCCGCTCCGGCTTGGAAGGCTTTCGCCGCTGTGCAAGGATATGCCCCA
>JALYGI010000124.1 GCA_030777185.1 Pseudomonadota bacterium | reverse complement strand
GACAGTGTCGGCCGCGAGCGATCCCGCGCACTCGCCGATATAGCGGACGGGCCTCCCCAGCACCTGTTCGTAGGGACGGGTCACCATCCACAGCGACATGTCCGGCCGTCGCTCGCCCTTGGGCCGTCCGTAATGGGCGAGCAGGAGAACGATGGCGCCGCGATCGGCAAGCTCGGTGACGGTGGGCAGGGTCGCGCGGAAGCGGGTGTCGTCGGTGACCGCCCCATCCGCCATGGGAACGTTGAGGTCGACGCGGACGAGCGCCCGCTTCCCGGCCACGTCGCCGAGATCGTCGAGGGTGCGGAACGACGCCATGACGTCAGAGCAGCCTTCCCATTGCACCGGCCGTGTCGACCATGCGATTCGAGAAGCCCCATTCATTGTCGTACCAGCTGAGCACCCGGACCAGCCTGCCCTCGAGAACGGCGGTTTCGAGGCTGTCCACTGTGGAACTGGCGGGATCGCCATTATAATCGATCGAGACGAGCGGCTCCTCGCTATAGGCCAGGATGCCCTGGAGCGGGCCGCTCTCAGAGGCGGCCTTCAGCGCGCCGTTGACCTCGTCGAGATTGGTTTCGCGCTTCGGGGTGAAGGTGAGGTCTACGACGGACACGTTGGGCGTCGGCACGCGAATCGCGGAGCCGTCGAGCTTCCCTTTGAGCTCCGGCAGCACCTCGCCGACTGCACGGGCGGCACCGGTGGTGGTCGGGATCATCGACATTGCGGCGGCGCGGGCGCGGCGCATGTCCTGGTGGATCTGGTCGAGGATCTTCTGGTCGTTGGTGTAGCTGTGAATGGTGGTCATCAGGCCGCGCTCGATACCGATCGTATCGTTCAGCACCTTTGCCAGCGGGGCCAGGCAATTGGTCGTGCAGGACGCATTGGACACGATGGTGTGCTCGGCCGTGAGATTTTGGTGATTGACGCCATAGACGACGGTGAGATCAACTCCCTTTGCCGGCGCCGAGATCAGCACCTTCTTCGCGCCTGCAGCCAGATGCGCGCCGGCTTTGTCACGGTCTGTGAAGAATCCGGTGCATTCCAGCGCGATGTCGATGCCATTGTCCCCGTGCGGGAGCTTGGCCGGATCCCGCTCGGCAGTGACAAGGATGCGGCGCCCGTCGATGATGAGGTCGTTCCCATCCGCCCGCACCTCGCCCTGGTAGGCGCCATGGACGGAGTCCCGCTTGAACAGCAAAGCGTTGGATTGCGCGTCGGCAAGATCGTTGATCGAGACCAGCTCCAGGCCGCTGTCCTGCCGCTGAAGCAGTGCACGGGCCACAAGGCGGCCGATCCGTCCGAAACCGTTGATCGCAACTCTGGTCGCCATTTCGTTGATCTCCTGTTATTTAAGTGCCGCGAGGATCTGCGGCACGATCGCTTCGGCGGTGAAGCCGAAGCGCTGAAAAAGGTCTTCTGCCGGAGCGGACGCGCCAAAGCGATCGAGCCCGATCGCAAGGCCGCGCGGGCCGACATAGCGCTCCCAGCCGAGCGTCGTTCCTGCCTCTATCGAGACCCTGAGCGCATCGCCCGGGAGGATGTCGTGGCGATAGGCCTCGTCCTGCGCGTCGAACAAGGACCAGCAGGGCATGGAGACGACATCGGCCCCGATCCCCTGCCCTTCGAGCGCCTCGGCCGTCCTGACCGCCAGCTCGACCTCCGATCCGGTTGCGATCAATACGACCCGGCGAACGGCGGTCGCGGCGCGCAGACGATAGGCGCCGCGCGCGCAGAAATTGTCCGTGCGCCCGGTGCGAAGCTGCGGAAGGTTCTGCCGGGTGAGCGCCAGCAGCGACGGTCCCTCGCGGCGCTCCAGCGCCAGCGCCCAGCATTCGGCCGTTTCGACCGCATCGGCCGGACGAAAGACGGCAAGGTTCGGGATCATCCGAAGGCTCATCACATGCTCGACCGGCTGGTGGGTCGGGCCATCCTCGCCAAGGCCGATGGAATCGTGCGTCATCACGTAGATGACTCGGACCTGCTGGAGCGCGGAGAGGCGGATCGCCGGCCTGCAATAATCGGAAAAGACGAGGAAGGTGCCGCCATAGGGGATGACGCCGCCGTGCAGCGCCATTCCGTTCATGGCCGCGGCCATGCCGAATTCGCGAATACCGTAATAGATGTAGCGGCCGGAATAA